>JAITAI010000146.1 GCA_031284195.1 Treponema sp. | reverse complement strand
TAAATATTCCTGTAAATTCCTGGTGATTAATAATTTTTTCATAAACAGATTGACTATTTTTAAAATTTTCTTCTATAAAATCCCAATTGCTTGAAACTTTCCAATTTAATTGATAAAATATGCATTTTTTTATATGTTTCAAGTAGCTCATCATCAATGATTCACCAATTTCAATCTTCATAAATAACTCCTTTATCTTTTACAATATTTTAACTAATTATTTTATATTTGTCAAGTCCTTTTTTCCATTTTTACATGATTTTCAGCCAATTTTTAGGGCAAATGGCACATACCGTTCCGGCTGTAGCCCGAACCAGCCCGCTTGTGGAAAGAGGCGAAGGCGTTACGGGCGGCGGCAGCTTCGCGCCGCATTCTCAAGAACGCGGGTCGCGGGGGCTCCCCCCTTAGGTGCAGCCTTTTTTGCTTTTTAATTATTTATTAACTTTGTCTTATTTTTTCCAGCGCCCAGTGCGCTTTTTCCGTTATTGAAGGTAGAAGTTTACCATGACTCAAGCGCCTATTACAACAGCATCAACTTTACTTGTTTTGTAAAATTTTACCAATTCAGCAGTACCGATAATAATTGCATTAAAAGGCAGCGTCTTCTTTAGATACTCAAATTTTTTGTCGGATCGGGGGGTATCAACTTTGGGATGAAACACAACTTCATCATCGCCATGCACTGTCGCTGCTTGAAGCGGCGATTATCGGAATTCTTGCAGAGACGAACAGTAAGGGTGCAGTTTTATATTTCGTTGAATTGTATTTTATATTCATAATTCAATTTACGGCTATAATCCAATTCCACTAAATCGGTTGGTTTTATTTCCCCATCCTTTTTCTCAAAATAATGTAAATCCACAAGTTTTAACATTTTATATACAAATTGAGAACAAAACATTATATTTGGCCTGAATGAATTCTTTAATATAAGTCCCAGTATATTATATGCATTTCCTTGTTCATTTATTTCTTTTATTTTATCTATAATTTTTTTCTTTTTCTCTGGTGTAGCTGTCAAACTATAAACAACAATGGATGCATCCTGTTTCTTGTTAAAGTATTTTATCATTTCCATGTTCAGTCCAGGAGGGTAAATTTTCTCCCCTCCATTATAACTGACAATTGTTTTTAATTCCTTGGCAAAGGATAAAGATACGTGATTATATTGTTTTTTGGTAAACAGGGAAATAATTTCACTGGCAGGACTTCCAGTATTGGAAATGATTATATACATATTTTGATCCTCCAGTGTTTTATATGCCAACTCAAAATATGCATCGGTAAGGCTTCCTTTATTTATATAACGAAACGCATGATGCCGTGGTAAATCTTTTACCAGTGCTTCAATATTCTTTTCTGAAAAAGTATGGCGTCCATGTTCCAATATCGCGGTAATGGAATTAATATTGTGTACTAATTCATGGAAGGTAAATACCCTTATATCTTGTACTGAAGGCATATACAATTTTATACTTCTTTCAGATATGATCCCTTCAACCATAATAGGTATTAGAACCATTATGGAGCCAACTATTCTGCTTATTAGAGCGGTGAATATATTATTTTCCTTGGAAAAAATGACTTCATTGTTATATATTGTTTGCCATACAAAAATCATACCATATAGCAGGGTATACATTATTTTATTTTTCGTTCTGTGTTTTTTGAAAATGTATACCCTGCTAACGCAATAAATTCAAATACATAGGTTACTTGAAATAATACAAGGCTATTCGAGGAACATAAAATAAATAAGAACATTCCCATAAGGACTTTTATAGCGTCTGTATTCATAACATTAACCGTTTCTATTGTTCATGGATTTTTAAAAATGTCAATAGATTGCTCCCCACGTGGCAGGGCACGGTCAAGGATCTTGCTTTATATAATAAGGGCAGCCGTTGACCTGCTTGGTATCAGTGGGAACCGCTGTCTTCATTTTCAAGAGCATTAAAAACGTACATGACCTTGCCCTGCCCTAATTGTACATACCTCCTTGTTGTGCTACCATGACCCTATGAATACCAAGGAACAGCTTAATGCCTTAGCCTCACAACGGATCCTCATTTTGGACGGAGCTATGGGTTCTCTGATCCAGGGATACCGTTTAACCGAAGCGGATTTTCGAGGAAGCCGGTTTGCATCTCATGGGACTGATTTGGCGGGGTGTAACGATCTCCTCTGTCTTACCAAGCCGGAGCTTATTTCCGCTATCCACACTGCTTACCTGCAAGCAGGAGCAGACATTATCGAGACCTGCAGCTTTAACGCTACTTCGGTATCTCTTGCGGATTATGGGATAGGAGATCTGGCCTACGAGATAAGCGCTGCCGCAGCTTCTTTAGCCCGGAAGGCCGCGGATAAAGTGGCTACCCCGGATAAACCCCGGTTTGTAGCAGGGAGCATGGGCCCCACCGCAAAAAGCGCCAGCCTCTCCCCGGATATACAGGATCCCGGTAAACGAGGCATTTCCTGGGACGCATTAGAAGCCGCCTATTACGATAATGCCCGGGGACTGGTGGACGGAGGCGCAGATATCATCATCATTGAAACCATCTTCGATACCCTCAACGCCAAAGCTGCCATTTTCGCGGTCTCCCGGCTCATGGAAGAACGGGGTCTTGATCTGCCGCTGATGATCTCCGCTACCATCTCCGATGCTGCAGGAAGGCTCCTTTCAGGTCAGACCCTTAAAGCCTTCTGTATTTCGATACTCCACGCCAATCCTTGGTCCATTGGACTGAACTGTTCTTTTGGAGCAGAGCGGCTCAAGGTGTACAGTAAGGAACTCTCCGAGATCGCCCCCTGCCTTACCAGCGTGCACCCTAATGCAGGGATGCCCAATGAATTCGGCGCGTATGAGGCAAGTCCTGAATCCATGGCAGCATGTCTCGAAACCTATATGCAAGAGGGGTTCCTGAACATTCTAGGAGGCTGTTGCGGTACTACCCCTGGGCATATCGCGGCTATGGCTGCCAAGGCCCAAGGATACCCACCCCGGACCATTCCGGTGATACCTCGGAAAACGGTTTTTGCGGGCCTTGAACCTTTGGAAGTAGACCGCAAGGGACTCACTAAAATAGGAGAACGGACCAATGTCTCGGGGAGCCGTCAATTTCTCAAGCTCATTCAACAGGAAGCGTACCATCAAGCCGTAGGTATAGCCCGGTCAATGATTGCCAAGGGTGCCCACAGCATCAATGTCAGTATGGATGACCCCCTTTTAGATGCAAAAACCGCCTTGACCCGTTTTCTAAGTCTTGCCCTTTCGGATCCCGACATAGCCCGGGTACCCATTATGGTGGATAGTTCCCGTTGGGAGGTACTGGAGACCGGACTCAAGCTGATCCAGGGAAAGGGCCTGGTGAATTCGCTGAGTCTTAAAGATGGGGAAGGGGAATTCCTCTGTAAAAGCCGTTTAGCCCGGCGTTATGGGGCAGCGGTGGTGGTGATGCTGTTTGATGAGCACGGTCAGGCCGCCACCTATGAACGAAAGATTGCAGTAGCCCAGCGGGCCTACGATCTCTTGGTTCAGGATGGTTTTCCTCCAGAGGATATTATTTTTGATGGGGTGGTCCTTACCATTGCCACGGGTATTCCTGAACATGACCGGTATGCCTTGGCCTTTATTCAAGCCTGTGCCTGGATACATGCCCACTGTCCCTATGCCCAGGTTTCTGGAGGCATCGCAAACCTTTCTTTCTGTTTTCAAGGCAATGATCCGGTGAGAAATGCCCTGCATGGGGTCTTACTCAAACACGCTATGGCCGCAGGTCTTTCCATGGCCATTGTGAATCCTGGGACCATGATTTCCTATGAGGACATAGATCCAGAACTCCGGGATGCTGCAGAAGGGGCGATCCTCTGTAAGCAGCCGAATGCTACCGAGACCCTGCTCCGCTTGGCCTTGGAGAGAAAAGGAACAAAGACCGGAAAGGCCCGGGATGCAGAGGAACTACTTGAGTCTTGGCGTTCTTGGAATACGGAAGCCCAGATTCTCCATGCCATGCTGACCGGTATTGATGATTACATTGAAGCGGATGTACTGGTACTCAGGGCCAAATACCCTCGCGCCTTGGACATTCTTGAAGGGCCTCTGATGAAAGGTATGCAGGAGGTGGGGGATCGTTTTGGCGCTGGCCAAATGTTCCTCCCTCAGGTTATCCGCAGTGCTCGAGTACTGAAAAAGGCAGTTGCCGCCTTGGAACCTTTTATGGAGCAGGAGAAACTCAAGGAAACAGAAAGGGCCGATCTTTCTGGGGCAAGGGGTGGCGGTAAGATCCTCCTTGCCACGGTCAAAGGGGATGTGCACGATATTGGAAAGAATATCGTCGGGGTAGTGCTGGGCTGCAACGGCTATGAGATCCTGGACCTGGGGGTGATGGTTCCCGCGGAACAGATCATTGAAACCGCCTTACGCGAGCAAGCCGGGATCATCGGGCTCTCAGGGCTCATTACCCCTTCGCTGGATGAAATGATCCGTACTGCCCAGGAAATGGAGAAACGAGGGCTGACCATTCCCCTGCTCATCGGCGGGGCCACCACCAACCTCGCCCATACGGCTCTTCGGATTGCCCCGGAATATTCGGGCCCGGTGGTGTATGTTCCTGATGCAAGCCGCTCTGCAGAGACGGTCCGGGCCTTACTTTCTGAAACCGAACGTCCTCGTTTTCTTGAATCCCTGGAACGGGCTTACCAGATTGCAGCAGAACGGCATGAAGCGATTCAGGCTCAGCGCAGCTTGATACCCCTGGAAACAGCCCGGGCCAACAAGGTGCAGCTTCCCTGGTCTTCGCTGCCGCCAGAACCTAAAACCAAGGGTATTCTGGAATGTTATGATTATCCCCTCAGTTGGGTTATTCCCTTCATCGACTGGAAAGGCTTCCTCCATGCCTGGGATATGACCGAGACAAATACGCCGGGGCCGAAACAAGGGGCTAAGGAAAAATTACTGGAAGATGCCAAGGCCCTCCTGGACCCTATTGTCGCCAAAGGCTTACTGAAACTCCGGGGGGTCGTGGGCTTGTTCCCTGCCCTGTCTGATGGGGATGATGTACTCTTATACGATCCTGGGGATCCGGAACGGGAAATCGCCCGCTTTGCGTTCCTGCGGAATCAGGAGCACAAGCGGGCCGGTGGGTGTAATCCCTGCCTAGCGGACTTCATTCTTCCCAGGGAACATTCGGCCCATACGGCGCAGGGTACTACCGGCTGGATAGGACTTTTCGTTCTGAGCGCTGGTTTTGGTCTCCATGAGTTGCAGCGCCCATACCAGGAGCGGCAGGATGCCTATGAAAGCCTCCTTTTGGCAAGTCTGGCCAATAGCCTGGCAGAGGCCTTTGCCGAAGTACTGCACTTTCGGGTCCGGCGGGAATGGTGGGCCTACGCACCGGAAGAGGAAAAGTTTTCAAGAGAAGATGGTGCACCCAGGAACTATGTAGGGCTGCGCCCTGCCTTTGGGTATCCTATTTGTCCGGATCATGGGGATAAACGAATCGTCTGTGACCTTTTGGAAGCCCGGGAACGCTGTGGATTTGCATTAACCGAATCTGCCATGATCATCCCTTCGGCCTCGGTATGCGGCATGTACCTTGCTCATCCCAGTGCTTATTATTTCAGTCTCGGCGCTATCGGGGAAGATCAAGTGGCAGATTGGGCTGCACGAAAAGGAATCAGCCCTGAAGAGGCACGAAAGCGGATAGGGAGAATATAAGCCACCTAAGAAGTCGCTTATATAAAGAAAATACCGGGGATCTGTTCCCCGGTACTTCTAGACTGTTGCTATGGGTATCTTCATAAATCTTTTTTGAAACTTTTTCAGAAGCTCCGATTATGAAAAAAACCTCTTTTAAGGATCGCTTTTTTTTCCTTCGGCCCGCCGTTCTTGCACGACCTGTTTGAAAAGCGCGTTGGCGTCAATTTTCTCATCGACCCCAAACTGAGGTATAATCCCTTCGCCATTCACGCTTCGGAAGAGGGGTTCCTCATTATGCTCGTATGCCCAACTGTTGTAGTTATTGATCAAATGATCCAGCACCGTGGCAACCGCTAAGGTAAAGTATATCAAGGACGCGTTGTTTCTCTTCTTAGCCCCCAACAACATATTAAGCCGCATGGAAAGGGGATTAGTTACCTGGAAAACATAAGGCTTCCAGGGGTTCTCGATCCCCTCGCAGGCACCCTGGGCTTCTGCTCCTCCTTTTTGCTTACTAACCATATCGATTTTAGCTGCTACGGTACTAAGACAGTGGCGCAATTTTCTAACCTCAGGGTACATTGCGGTGATGCTGCTCCTTTTAAAAGGAGAGGATGAGAAGTTTTCAGTTTTGTAATAGGGAAGGTAATAAAGCCGCTTAATCCATTGCAATTCATTGTATATACGTTTCGCATAGGAGGATGTCCTGGATTCCACAGAGGTATCTAAAAGGCGGCAATACTCTTGTAAACGGCTCAGGTATTCCTTGTTAAAGGTAGCTTCAAAATCACGCCAATTCTCTAAGATATCTTCCATGGTTTGATTAATCGACTCTGAAGAATCACCGGCTCCAAAAATCGAGCTGAAAGATACGTACCTAATCCCAACAAACAAGTCTTCCAAAATACGCATTAATATCACCACCTGCAGGAGCGGATCCGTAGGGGCAATCAGTTCATACCCTTTCCCTAAATCAAACGTTTTCGCGAAATACGCATAGAGATCAGGGTATGTCGATGGTCTATCCCAACCAACCTTGGGAAACAGGGATTCCAGAATTCTGAGGCCCCGCTCAACCGCTTTTTGTTCCGCTTCATCCTCTGCTTGCCGGGCCGCAGCTTTAATATCCGTTTCCTGGGTATTTTCCTGCCCCGGCTCTTGTATCTCAGCTTCAGCGCTGTTTTCGTCATTTTGCTGACTATTGGGAGAAATGCGATCTTCCTCCTTCACACCGAGAAAGGCCATGATGCGGTTTTTTCGTTCTGAAAAGAAATGCTCATAGGGTATCCATCTATCGGATACTAATTTGAGAAAAAGGGGATATAAGAGGTACTGGATATCTTTGCGTATGATCCTATACGCGTCTAGGGCAGCACGGATAAGCTTCTGATACTTCTCCTTCGCTTCTATAGGGTTTTCTATGTATAAAAACTTATACAATAACTTATACGCTTCGGTAATATGAAAGTCTATGGATAATTTTTCTAAGATAAATAGGGGTTTATAAATATCTCGCACTATATCTGCACAGTCAATGGTTCTAACACGCCGTGGATAGCTCTGTATTCTCGCCATGACCGTGGTAATCCGTTCAATATTCCAATACCGAATGGTATCCAACACGGAGAATACAAATAAGGACATCTTCTTGAGCTGTTCATTACGGCGGAGATTATTCCGGGGAAACATGGTCCGGGTAGAAACCACCAAGAGCTCTATCTGTTTATAATATTCATTCAGCCTTTGGGTAACAAACAAGGGGCTTACAAAATCAGGAGCTTCCTTAAAGAAACTGAACATGGACATTAAAACCAGTCTCAGGGATTTTATGTCAAATTCCGCCTGTGCAGCATACCGGTCCATCTTGAGCCGCTCCCTATAGTTTACCTTAATCGGCACTTGCGGATCATCCCCGGTATCCACCGGTTTGTTGTTAACCTTTTTTTTTCTGGTCATTTGGTCAACAGCTTTGGGATCGGAAACTGATTCTACCTGTACTCCCTGACTCTGGGAAGTATCACTACGGGTATGCGATGTTCCCGGATGAGTACGGGGTGCTGCGGAACTTCTCGGGGTGCTTGCCTTCGGGGTCGAGGCCTTTTCGCTCCCCACTTCTCCACCCAGCAGTTTAGCCATCCGTTTGGCTTCATCTTCATCAGTAACCCCTAATCTGTCCCGGACCCGTCCTAATTCGCCGGGAGCGTATATCGCTTTGTTCTGCTTTTCCATACCTTTAAGTATAACACCTTCTTTATGTTTTGAAAATGAGGGCTAAGCCCCCCTAGATATCCCCTTTTAGCGCCTATACCCGCAAGTAGAGGTGCTCTCCTAAACCCCAGAGATTCCGCACCTGAATCGGTTTCCCCTCACCGTCCAGGATCATGCCGTTATAACACCCCAAGGGGGTATCATACTCGGTCTTGGTAAGCAATAAATTAAGTCCGCTATGAATCGGTTCCTGGGGAGTAAAAACCAGATCCACCATCCCCTCCATATCCTGAATAATCCAATCCGATTGGATCCCTTGCTGCATAGTAATATGCACCGGCGGCAGAGGGCTTAAACGTCCATCCACCCACAGGGCATTTTCATTATTTTTAAAAGTCTCTTTTACCTGATTTTCCGCAACACTGAAGCCAAAGCTGCGGTTTTCAGTATCAAATCCAAAACCAGTACACCACACCGAGCGCATTCGGTAGGGATAATACCCCTTAAAATCACCAAAAAACCCCAAAGTCTTGGCAGGATCCAAAGTAATGTGTCTGCCTCCGAATACCATGTCTCCCCTAACAGGAACAAGAACCTTATACGCATACATACAACGCCGTTCGGTAAATAGGAGATTCACCGCCATAGGAGTAACCTTGGTGCTGTCCACATCGTACTCTACATGGGCAGTAAAGGAGGGACGGCTACGGGTTGCCTCAATATCCAGATCTACCCTGATGGTCCCTGCATCAAGCCAGTCATGGATACGGAAAAAAAAACCATACGACCGGCTATCAATAGAAGCATTGGAAAGGGTTCGGGGCATCCGCCACCCGCTCAAGGGCATGATCTTTCTGAACCGCAGCCGTTCTTTGGTACTTTTATCATATAAAAAAACCTGGGCCCACCGGTACCATTTAACATTACACAACATCGCCTCAAGATAAAACCGATCATCCTGAATTACAAAAGACTCCCATTCTTTGATTCGAGAATCCAGCATCCATCGAGGCAGAGGCCATGAAAAAGGCCGTTGTATGGCCATGAGATCCACCTCATCAAAGGCCTCGGTCCAGGTTCCCTGCAGGGGCTTTCCCCTTTCAATGGGGCTTGTTCTCGTGGGCTGAATTTCCCTTGTATACATACTATACTATCGACCGTATGATACGGTATCATACTTTTTTTACTAAGTATACCCATCGGGATAAGATCTAGGCATAGCAGGGTTTTGCAAGTACCCAGGATACACGCATAGAAACGTGAGGGAGGAAGGTGGAGACGAGGGGTTTTCATCTTTTTCTTTCAAAAAGAGCGGTACAGTTCTGTAAAACAGAGGGATTACA
>JAITAI010000145.1 GCA_031284195.1 Treponema sp. | reverse complement strand
CGTTCATTACCAAACACCAGCGCGGTTCTCCCCGGCTGATCCCGGAGGTACTCCCCCAAGGCTTCAGGGCTGAGGCTTATCGGCTTCCGGCGCTGTCCCCGCCGCCGGGTGGTTCCCACTACCAGCGAGCAGTCTGCTGCTGCTTGGGGAAGAGAGGTAAAAAACTGAGCGGTTTCCCATAGTTCCTGTGCATGAACTGCCCGACTGCGGATTACCGCTGGATCCAGATGGCCCGGATCCACGATACGAAGCTGGGAAAGGCCCATGTTTTTCATGGCCCTGCATACTGCCCCTACATTTCCAGGTTCTTGAGGCCGGGAAAGGATGATCACCATATCATGCAGCATCATGATTCATGATACCCTCTCGACAAAAGCTGGGCAACTGCGTATGATAGATACAGGAGTAATGGATACTAATGGATCAGTGGGGATAGGGATAGAAGGAAGGGTCATGTCAAACAACGAAATTATTCAGGGATTTGATGATGAACAAGAGACAGGTCTCGCTATCACGCTCACCCGCATTGATACTTTGAAAGAGGGACTCATCGTATACCTGGGCGGTTATCTCGACACCTATAATGCGGCTTATTTTCAGAAACAGGTGATAAAAGGTATTGAAGCGGGGTATACCAAGCTGATCTTCCAGTGCGCTGAACTCACCTATCTTTCATCTACCGGTATCGGTTCCTTTTCCAATATCCTTAAATTGGTAAAATCCCAGGGGGGCGCTATCGTGTTTTGTGACCTTCAGCCAAAGGTATACGAGATTTTCCACCTCCTCGGATTTACCGAAGTTTTTATTATCAAGAATACCCTGGATGCATCCTTGGATGTATTCCGTAATGGGGTATGGGAGGAATCGAATCAGCAATACCCCATGAACTTTACCTGTCCGGTCTGTGCAAGTCTTTTGCAGGCAGTACATCCGGGCCGTTTCCATTGTGTAGTGTGTAAGACCATACTTGCCATTGATAAGCAAGGGCAGGTATTCTTAGGGTGATATTTTCTTTAAGAAGGATGATCTATGGCTGTCAATAAAATAGAACAGTATCTCATTGAGCTGATGGTTACGTATAAAGAAGTAACGGATAATCTATGGTTGCTTGATGATGAGGAGTATGGTATGGAAGGGGTGGTCGTCATGTATGCGGAGCCTTTGGTTATTTTCAGGGTCCTGGTAATGGAGGCCCCCCAGGATCATCGACTTGAGTTGTTTACTAAACTGCTTGAACTCAATGCCACTGATGTGATCCATGGGGCGTATGCCTTGGAAAAGGATACGGTTGTATTAATTGATACCTTAGAATATGCTACTATGGATTACGAGGAATTTCAGGCAACCTTGGATGCCTTCAGCCTCGCTTTAACTCAGCATTATCCGATACTTTCGCCCTATAGAGCAGTGCATGCTTAATATAGGATATAATTCAGTACCATCAGGAGGATGTTAGAACCATGGGAATTTTTTCAAGGCTTAAAACCCTCGTTTCATCGAATGTCAATGATATGATCAGTAAGGCTGAAAAGCCGGAAAAGATGCTTAATCAACTGCTCATAGATATGAGTGAACAGCTTATCGAATCCAAGAAGGCAGTGGCCCAGGCCATAGCGGATGAGAAGAAGCTTGAGCGGGAAGTCCAGAACCAGCAAGCCCTTTCCCAGGATTGGGAGCGGAAGGCCATGCTCGCGGTACAGGCAGGGAAGGATGATTTAGCAAAAGAGGCCTTGGTCCGTAAGCAGGAGCATGATAAGGCCTATGCAGAATATAAAAAGCAATGGGATGCTCAACATGCGTCGGTGGAAAAACTCAAAGAATCCCTCCGGGAACTGCAAAACAAAATTGAAGAGGCCCAACGTAAGAAGAACTTGCTCATTGCCCGGGCAAAACGGGCTGAGGCGCAGCAGAAAATACAGAGTACCATGTCAAGCTTATCGGGCAATAGAACCGCCTTTGATGCCTTTGATCGTATGGCCGCAAAGGTGGACCAGATGGAAGCCCAAGCCGAGGCTACGGTGGAGTTGGATGACTATACTGCTAACACCAGTTTGGATAAGCGCTTTGCCGAATTGGAGAATTCCACGGATTCCACCGATGCGATGCTCTTGGAATTAAAAGAAAAGATGAAAGCCTTACCAGATAAATCCTAAGCAGGGTCCGGGAGGTACGGTACCAAGGCAGGAATCTGAAACCTCCCCCTTGACCTAAGGTTTACTTTATCAGGTACAGTATGCTTCATACATGCGTAAGGAGTATGCTGGATGAGAACCATTAATGTAGGACAATCAGGATTGCAGGTACCGGTCATCGTGGTTGGGTGTATGCGAATCAACAAACTAACCAAGGTCGAGGCAGAAGGGTTTGTCAAATCTGCCCTGGATATGGGAGCCTGTTTTTTTGATCATGCGGATATTTACGGAGCCGGTGACTGCGAAACCCTCTTTGCCGAAGCTATCGGTATGAACCCGAAGATCCGGGAAACGCTACAGCTCCAATCCAAATGCGGCATCAGACCAGGGATAGGCTTTGATTTTTCCAAAGCCCATGTGCTCTGCTCTGTAGAGGCAAGTTTGAAACGGCTCAAGACCGATTACCTGGATGTGCTGTTACTGCATCGCCCGGACGCTTTAATGGAGCCTGAAGAAGTAGCTGAGGCTTTTGGCATACTCCAGAGCAGCGGCAAGGTCCGTCATTTCGGAGTATCCAATCAGAACCCCCTGCAAATACAGTTACTGCAAAAATATGTCAAGCAGCCTATCATCATCAATCAGTTGCAGCTCAGTATTACCAACGCAACCATGATATCCCAAGGTCTTCATGTGAATATGCCGGATGATGCGGCGATCAACCGGGATGGTTCGGTGCTTGATTTTTGCCGTCTCCAGGACATTACCATCCAAACCTGGTCTCCCTTTCAATACGGCTTATTTAAGGGGGTGTTTTTGGGGAACCCCCAATTCCCCAAGCTCAACAAAAGGATCGAGCAGATCGCCCAAAAATACGAGGTAGCCGGTACCACCATTGCTTTGGCCTGGCTACTCAGGCATCCTGCTCAGATGCAGCCGATAACCGGTACCATGAACGTGGAACGTCTCAAAGATTGCGTGAAGGCCACGGAAATTACCCTTTCCCGGGAAGAATGGTACGAGTTATATCTAGCTGCAGGAAACATCCTGCCCTAGATTCTGGGTAATCCCCCAGAAACCTCAAGGAGAAAAGGAGTACAGAAAGGTATGCTGGGACCTGTAGTGAATGGACTTACGATTGTGGTATGCGCTCTAGCAGGTTGTTTTATCATTCGGGGCATCCCGGAACGGTTTGAGGAGATCATCAAAAAGGCCATTGGTCTTTCGATCATTTATATGGGGATTAAGGGAGCCTTAGATAACCAACAGGTCCTGCTCCTCATCATGAGTATGGTCAGTGGAGCGCTCATCGGGGAAGTTATCAACCTGGATAGGCGGATGAACCAGTTTGGAACGTGGGCAGAAGCCCGGCTCGGTATGAAGGGAGGGGCCTTTTCCAAGGGTTTTGTGTCCGCCAGCATCCTGTTTTGTACCGGGTCCATGGCCATTGTCGGCTCCATGCAGAGCGGGCTTCTCGGTAACCATGAGACCCTCTTTGCCAAGTCTATCTTGGACGGTTCCATTTCGTTGATCTTCGGCGCCTCTATGGGCATGGGAGTGGTCTTTTCCGCGCTACCGGTCTTTATTTACCAGGGAAGCATAAGCCTAGCCGCCAGCGCTATAAAGGATTACCTCAGCCCTGACATTATCCGGGAGATGTCTGCAGTAGGGAGTCTTCTCGTCGCAGCCATTGGGTATAACTTCCTGGGGGTCAAAGAAATCAGGGTAGCCAATCTCATCCCGGCTATCTTCATCCCCTGGCTCTATATGGGGATAGCAGGGTAAAGGCGGAACACCAGGACGAGACTGAGCCTCTGGTATGTTCTTCGCAGGGTTACGCCGGGGCACAATTCTGTCTTGGCCAAAGATCATACCAGGTAGGTTGGTTCTACTTGAGTTCCCGGTGGAACGAACCGTTAACCGGTACTGCAAACCAGATGCCTTGATTGGTCAAACCCTGCTTA
Source organism: Treponema sp. (assembly GCA_031284195.1). GTDB lineage: Bacteria > Spirochaetota > Spirochaetia > Treponematales > Breznakiellaceae > JAIRLU01. The sequence goes on along the minus strand of JAITAI010000145.1, from coordinate 300 downwards.
CTACCATGAGGATGGGTTTTATTGATTACGGAAGTACCCTGGAACCCTCATGGGATTGGAAGCATTGCAAGAATGTCTATGATATGCCCCTATTTTATAAATCTTTTCGCAATTATCCCCCGGTGTATACCCCTTCACCGGGTTCGACGGTTCGGGACAGGCTTCTGACACAGGTTCTGTCTGATCCTTGACACAAGTTAGGTCTGAACGCTGATTATGATCGGTTATACGTCAGGGGATAATTACGAATCTTTTTCCGGTGATTTTTTTACATTGAAGAAAGCATACCTTCTCGTAAAG
>JAITAI010000129.1 GCA_031284195.1 Treponema sp. | reverse complement strand
GAGACCTTTACTTCCCTGTGTTTGGGTATCCATGATGTCGCCCACCTCTTCTAGGTCATACTTGACCAGTAGGGGCGCTCCTTATGGACAGAAGTGCTGTAGTTTAATCTCTAACTCCGCAAAGAATACCTCGTCTATTTGCCAAAAACCCTTAAAATAGGCATATAGTTGGTGGAGATAACTCAGGGTCAGTACATATAAATTTGTAGAGCCTTGTGATATAAAGAACTAGCTTCGTAATTCTTTGTCCTGTAAAGAGATAGCATTTTATATGCGCTGACATTGGGAGACCGCTTTATTTTTTTGACATACCATATTTTTTGGGTTGACAATAAAACTACTTAATATAAGTGAAATTACCAGAAAATTCCGAAAATTTTTTAAAAATTTGGATGTAGCTTACTTATTCGAAAGTCTGGTTTAATACCTCGCCCCTTGGGGCGGAAAACTGGGGGTGTGGGGGATTTGTTCCCCCACATGCGCAAAGATTTCAAGGAGAAATCTTCAATACCCCGGAGCTTGTCCGGGGATTCTTTATTTTAAGTGAAGTTAAGGGTTAAACCGACCGTTGGGGAAATACAATTTACCCGTATTGCCTCTTACCCTCTTCAAAGGCCGACACTTTGTTCATCAGTACACGACATGTTTATCCACAGCGATAATACCGGCCTAGAAGCCATATTCACGATACAGCCGTCCTGCTTATGGTCGATGCCGGCTGCCCTGGGCCATCATAAAACTCGCCTTCAAATGGACATCCGTGGTTCGATCCCGCTTTTCTTCCCTGGGACCAATTCCGGTGATGTTTAGCACTATAACAACCCTGCCAAAAGCAGACAGGCCTTACCAAGACGAGCTTCTGGCAGGCTCCTTCACAGCTATTACCGGTAGCCCCCATGTTTTCCACTCCTCATTTTTTTCGCTATAGAATCTGTATCGGAATTTAGATCAGCCAATATCAGATTTACATCTTTTGGGGTAAATAACTCCATTATGGCATATCCAATTCTCACAGCCTCCGGTAATAATCGCGGTCTTTTCTTTTAAGTGAAAAATCAGAAGCAGGGCCTTTTCATACACTATTATGGTATAAACGCCACTTTAAAATCTCCGTATTTACCCGAAGCATAATCATAGGCCTTTTCCCATTCGTCAAGCTTAAAAGTAGTTTTGATAAGGCCGTCGGTTTTCAAAATATTCTTTGAAATCCCGTCGATAACAAAGGGGAAGCAATAGGGACTCAGGTGGGATCCCAGAACGTCCAGTTCTTTCCGGTCGCCGATAATGGACCAGTCAACGTTGGTAGGACCTGAAAATACGCTGAACTCCACAAAAGTACCGAGTTTTCTTATCACCTTGAGTCCCTGAATAACACTAGAGGGGTGACCCGTGGCTTCAATGTAGATGTCACAACCGTACCCGTCGGTCATGGTGAGAATTTCTTTTTCCACATCCACTTTGGAAGGATTAAAGGCATGGGTAGCGCCGAAAGCCTTTGCTTTTTCCAGGCGGGCATCCACCATATCCAGGGAGATGAGGGCCTGGGCATTCTTGAGGGCCGCATAGGTTACCATGCCCAGTCCCAACGTACCGGCGCCTGAAATAACGACCACGTCGGTGCACTGAATGTCTGCCCGGTCTACTGCGTGTTTTGAACAGGCATACGGCTCAATAAGCAGGGCTTTTTCCAGGGGTATATCCTTGGGGACTTTGTGAACCAGCGCATTTTTGGTATAACGTACATATTCCGCCATACCACCGTTATATTCCGCATGAAAGCCGTGCATACCGTGGGGTTGACACATCCAGTATTGACCGCTCTTGCAAAAACGGCATTCACCGCAGGGAACGATCTGATCCGCCGTGACCCGATCACCGATGTCAAATCCCTTGACGTTTTTCCCCATTTCGACGATATAACCCAGGAATTCATGACCGGGGATAAAGGGCGGCCGTACCCAACTCGGCTGAATGTCATCCCCCCAGAACATAGCGGCACCGTGCTGGCATTTTAAGTCTCCGGCGCAAATGCCACAGCCTTCGACTTTGATGATAATATCATCGTCACCGCATTCAGGCGTAGGATACACCGGTTCATACCGGTAATCAGCAGCACTATAGGCGACCAGCGCCTTCATGGTTTTTGGATAGTTACTCATATAAATCTCCTGCTTAGTAAAATAGTAAAATATATTAAGTTATCTTAGAATTCCAGTCCCAGACAACTTCTCCGGATTCATCTACCGGCTTTAGGTCTTTCCCCTTCATTTAATCGCCACGCTGGTTTCAGCGTTGAAAAGATGTGTCTTTTCAGAATTAAATTCCAAGTGGATAATGTCTCCACGCCGGTAAAACACCTCCGCAACGGTGGTAAGGTTCAGATGATCCCCCCCTACCCTGATGCTGACCCGGCGTTCATCTCCGAAGTTCTCGTAAATTGCCACGGGGACGGGAGTACTGGAAGCCTTATCAGTAATGAGAACATCTACCGGCCTGACGCCGAGGGTCAACTTCATGCCATCGAAAACAACGCTATTGTAACGTTCAGGGACTTTTACCTGGAGATCGCTCCCCGTAAAAGTAAAGAAAAAGCCCCCTTGAGTTTTCACAATAACCGAACGAAGAAGATTCATGGGCGGCTCACCGATAAAACCCGCCACAAATTCACTCACCGGATCGTCGTAAACTTCAAGGGGGGTCCCTATTTGCTGCAACTCACCATCCTTCATAATGATGATCGTATCCGCAATGGACATAGCTTCGATCTGATCGTGGGTGACGATAATCGTGGTACATTCGATTTCCCGGTGCATACGTTTAATTTCCTGTCTGAGGGTCTGCCTCATCTTGCCGTCCAAGTGTGAAAGGGGCTCGTCAAGCAGGAGGAGTCCCGGCTGCCGGATAATGGCCCGGGCAATATTTACCCGCTGTTTTTGACCGCCTGAAAGGGCGCTCGGTTTCATGGTCAAGAGTTCGTCTACCTTAAGCAGCGGCGCTACCCGGTCTATGGCCTTTTTAATATCACTAACGGGTAAACCTTTTGCTTTAAGGTTAAATGCGAGGTTTTCATAAACCGAAAGAGGCGGATAAAGAGCATAATCCTCAAAGGCTAGACCAATGTGACGATCCTTGGGCAAAAGATCATTTATACATACATCATCAATAAACATCTTCCCTTGGGTGATCTTTTCCAGGCCCGCAATCATACGAAGGGTCGTCGATTTTCCACAGCCGGAAGGCCCCAATATGCCGATGAAAGAACGATCGCTGCAGGCAAAAGAAAGATCCTTTACCGCATAATCATTTAATTTTACGGGTTTCTTCAAAAAATTTTTAGGACCATCTTCATACCGCTTGTAAATATTTTGCAAGGTTAACCGCGCCAATTTTCTCTCCTTTACAGGCTTCGCATTTACGCGTACCGCTGTATGTCGCTTCGAGTTATGAACGCCTCGGTTTCCGTGCTAAAATACAGGGCGTTTTTCATGTTGAATTTGATGTATACCGTTTGGTCAAGCTCGGCGCTGATGTTATTAGCCGCAGCAATACGAATCTTTGAACCATTCACATCAACGGTCATAATTACCTTGTTCCCGATCGGTTCAAAGGCGTAGATACTTCCCTTAATCCAGCTTGAATCCTGGGGAGAGAAGTTAAAATAAATATCTATACCCCGTATGCCCATATCGATTTTGGTTGTGTTCGCGTTTTTCAGCACTTCGACCGTATCAGCTTCCGGTACCAGCAGTGTTTCCTGTTGAAGAGCCCGTAATTTTACTATGCCACCTTCAGTAAGAAGCTCCGTCGCAACAAGATTAATCTCCGGTTCACCGAAAAGCCGGGCGACAAATTCATTTTTCGGCGTATAATACATTTGCAGCGAATTCCCAAGCTGTTCAATTTTACCCTTGTTGAGAACAGCAATACGATCCGCCAGGGACATAGCTTCCATAAAGTCATGGGTAACATAAATAGTCGTGGTGTTAAAGGCGCTTTGCATTTCCTTTAATTCACCACGCATAAAGTGACGCAGCTTTGCATCCAGGTGGGCAAGGGGTTCGTCCATGAGGAACACCGTAGGATCCCGGACCAGGCAGCGACCGATAGCAACACGCTGCCTTTGGCCATTGGAAAGTTGACTTGGTTTTCGTTCATAAAGGCCGTCTATATGCAACATTTTGACAACCCTTTCAACCGCCTGTTTTATATAGGCCTCGTCTTTGCGGTACAGCTTACTCCGCAGGGGAAAAGCGATATTGTCATAAACGGTCATGTGCGGGTAAAGCGCATAGTTTTCAAAAACCATCGACACGTTACGATACATGGATTCTACCAGATTGACAATCTCACCCCCTATTTTAACGAGTCCCTCTTGAGGAAATTCGACGCCTGCGATAGTTTTAAGGGTCGTGGTCTTACCTGCTCCAGCAGGACCAAAAAAAACAAAAAATTCATTGTCTTTTATATGCAGACTCAACTTGTCTACTGCGACATTGTCCTTGTACTTCTTGGTGACATCTATCAGTTCAATTTCCGCCATGGATCCTCCTAATTAACCTTTAACCGCACCAAAGCTCAAGCCCCGAACCAGATGTTTTTGAATGAAAAGGCAGATGATTATTTCCGGCAGTACGGCGATAATTGCCGCTACTGCAACCTGACCGTAGTGTACGGAATCGGATGCCAAAAACCGGAGAGAAGTGATGGTGATGGTTTGTACATGAACACCTGAAAGAATGAGGGGAAAAGTAAAACTGTTCCAGGCAAAAATGAAGGCAAGCAGACTTGCCGCCACCAACCCAGGTTTGATAAGGGGAAGCAGTATCTTAAAGAAAACCTCATACCATGTATACCCGTCAAGCTGGGCAGCCTGTTCTATTTCTACACTGATATCTTCGAAATAACCCCGTACAACCCAGATGAGCAAGGGCATGGTAATAAGTTGATAAACCCATATAAGACCAAAATAGGTGTCGTAAAGACCGATACGCTGGAATATCATAAATACCGGGAGTATTACCAGAATTTCCGGTGCGAATTTGAAGGATAAAATTTGAAAAGCCCAGCCTTCCTTGTTTTTGAAGTCATAACGTGCAAAGGCATAGGCCGCAGGCACACCGACTACTATGGTCAAGAGAACAGCACCGCCGGATACGACAAAATTCTCGAAAAAGGCCTTGAAGTAATCTGAATCAGGACGAAAAAGCACTGCCTGATAGTTTGAAAAAGTCGGTGTAAATTTGAACACCGTAGTCACGACTTCTGCATCGGACTTGAGGGAACAGATAAACATCCAGAACAGGGGAAAAACGGCAAACACCAACCAAACGGTCAATACCAGATAGCGAAGGATGTTGATCCCGACTTCAATGGTCTTCTTGTTTTTTGTAACTTTCTCTATCGCGGTAATAGTATCCATATTCCTCTCCTTACATACCCGCCGCTTCTTTGGCGTATTTGCGTTGTTTTTTCACTATCCAATTGGCGATAATATTTACAACCAGCCAGAGTATCAGAAGATAGGGCATTGCCCTAGCAAGCCGCTGATAGGTAAAGGCCGTCAGATAACTAGTAAGGGAAATATTCATCAGCGTGTTTCCGGGCCCACCCTTGGTAAGAGCGAAAATAATACCGAACTCCTGCAATGAGGCCATTGCACGGAACAGAACAGCAATATATATAAAAGGCTTCAACATGGGAAGGGTTAATGTCTTAAAGGTAAACCATGCCCCTGCGCCGTCAACCTGCGCGGCCTCGAAGGGAGACTTCGGCAAGGACTGGATACCCGCAAGAACGAGGAGCATCATGAAAGGGGTGTTTACCCAGGTGTCTATAAAAACAACGGTAAACATGGCGGTTTTTGGAGAAGCAGCCCAGGGGAAATTGAAAATTCCCAAGAGATTTAAGAACTTTTCCACAATACCAACCGAGTTGGAGATCATGAGTTGCCAGATGAGGACCGCTATAGCGGGGGCTACCATCAAAGGAAACATAAACACCACTTTAAGAATACGGCTGTACCGATTGTCTTTTCGAAGAAGGAAGGCAATAGCCATCCCCAAAAGAAGTTCCGTTCCAGTGGCACCGACCGCGTAAACAAGGGTTACGAAAACCGCATGATAAAATTCAGGATCGGTAACCATATTGATCCAGTTTCCAAGACCGATAAGCTGCCACCTATCTATCGGCAGGCGGTATGAGGCATTTGTAAAAGACAGCAGTATGGCAATAATGAAGGGAATCAATATCCCTATCAGAATTATCATCCCCGGCAATATGATGTAGTATGGTCGCATTCGTATCTTTTTGGGCAATTCGTTGTAGTTTATTGCTGTGCTTTCCGGTTTACTTTTTCCCATGTGATTCCCCTTTCGGACTAGTAATAATCCTTTGTAACTATTCAGTCAGAACTAACGTACCGCTTGTAAAAAGCCACGGAAACGTCGTTTTCCATTCAAATCTTTTTACAGCTTTGTCGGACGAATAGGGGAGAGCACCCTATCGTGGTTTGCATTCCCCCTTCCTCGCTTACGCCCTCAGCCTTCATCGGACGAAAACTGAATAGTTACAATACTTTTAGCAAATAACAAGTATGTGAAACTTCTCAAAATGAGATATTTTGAAAAACCTCACCTTTTCTTCATTTCAGAAAACCACAGAAACTTCAAGTTTTTTGATTTTTTCCTTGGGCCTTCCGTGGTTTAATCAGGAAAAAAACAGGTCACTCCTGGACCATTCTGTCCTGAAGAGCTTTCAGGGCATCCAATCCTTCCTTTACCGAACGATACTTCCCGCCAGCTACAAGATCCTGGAGGGTAGCGGCCCATTCATAGGTAGTCTGGAAGAAGGCAGGCTGCGGAGTAAACTGAATGGTGGTAGTAGGAATAGTCTTCTGCCATGATTCGTACCAGCCCGGCAGTTTAGCGATCTTCGATTTGAACGTAGGGTCGTTGTACACAGAAGTCCGGGTAGGATCCATGTTATTCGCGTCAACAGAAGCGAAACGGAGGAATTCCTTGCTGCTGAAATACTGGAGGAAGAGCCAGGCGGCAACCTTATTCTTGGAATAAGAGTTCATTGCCATCGACCAGGTCCAGAAGTTAGAATTAAACTTGTCCCCCACCTTGGCAACAGGCATGGTGGTATAACCGATGTTTCCGGCTTCGGCCATATTCTGGAAGTCAACCTGACACATACAGTTGGAAGCGTCAAAGATCATGGCGGCTTTACCGGCACCAAAATCGGCTAGACACATATACCAGTATTGGCTTGACCACTGGGGAGAACCTCCCCTCTTTACCATGTCAACAAAGAATTCGTTCATCCTTACTGATTCGGGGGAGTTCACCTTGGACACAAGCTTTCCGCCTTCAACAGCGAAGTCTGTGGCGCCGAAATTCTTGAAGGTACTCATGTAACCAGGATGGATAGTGCCCCAATCACGGGCGCCGCGGACGGCGATGGCATAAGAACCAGGTCCGTTCCAACCCTGAAGCTTGTCACAGGCGGCTAGAAGTTCATCATAGGTTTCGGGAACTTTGGTGATACCGGCCTTCTCGAAGGCCCGTTTGTTATAACCGAGCATGTAGAGTTCCATTCCCAGGGGAATACCCAGTTGGCCCCCCGTTCCTACAGGATGACCGGCCACCCCGTCCCATTTAAGGGCATTAAAGGCGCTTTGGACGAAATCGGCCACATCATAATCCTTATTGGTAAGGGATGGATTGTTGAGATACGCATCAAGGGGTTCTACATTACCCGCAGTGGAATAATCCCACAACTGATAGGCACCTGACATGAACAAATCTGGGGTTCCCGACCGGCTGGATAGGGCATTGGAAACCTGATCAAAATAGTTGGCTTCCGGGGTAATTTGGGTATTGACCTTGATACCGGTGAGATTCTGGAAATCACTGAGCCGCTTGACTATGGATTGGGAGGTTTGATGTTCAACCATGTAAACGGTAATTTCCGTTCCTGACGCCCGTTTCCAATCAAACGCCCCTGTAGCCGAGACTGGGCTGCTGCCGCTGCTCTGGCCTCCACCGGCGGCAAACACCACGCCTGCCATGACCAGCAAGAAAACTCCGACTACCAATGCTTTTTTCTTCATTTTTCTACTCCTTAGCCCACCCACACTGTTTTTTGTGTATGTGGACTTGCTTATTGTTATTTAGGATAAACCCTCTTCTAAAATTTGGCAATCAAAATATTTTTCTGTTTTTAGCTATTTTTTATTCTAGGCTGAGTTGTTAAAGATCGTGGGGCTTTTTTATAATTCATAATATTTATATTTGATAATGTACCCGTTTTGATAAAACCAAAAATATTTACGAATTTTAGCAAATTTTTACTGTCCCGGCTGATATGGTCTTACCGGGAAGCGTAAATACGCTATGGTTTCCATACCTTCCCCACTGGAATATATCAAATTGGCCCGATCCCCAAACTGGAGCTGTATCCTCTCCCGGATGTTATTAATCCCTATGGTGCTAAAAGGCCTCTCCTGCTCCATACCCCGGTTTACCTTGTCCAGGGTTTCCTTGTCCATATACTTACCGTTGTTGATTACCTCCAGGCAAAGGGTTTCCCCGTTAATACTGGAACGGATGGTTATTTCACCGCCGCTCTCTCCACCGTCAAAGCCGTGAATAAGGCAGTTTTCCACCAAGGGCTGAAGAATAAAACGAGATACTTCGCAGCACTCGGTCTCTTTTACGATTTCGGTTTTAAATTCAAATATGTCGCCATAGCGGTATTTTTGTAGACCCACATAATTGCTGACACTTTCCACTTCTTCGCCCAGGGTTGCCAGCGTACTGGAAGAAAGATTATACTTTAACAGGTTGATAAGAGAGGAACACATGGACGCGATATTGTGTATTTCCTGGAGATTTGCGAGAAATTTTATGGAATCAAGGGTGTTATACAAAAAATGCGGATTTATCTGGGAACGTAATATCTCAAGTTTAAGTTCATTCTGCCGTTTTTGCTCGACCAGTTCCCGCTCTAAATTGGCGTTTATCTGATCCATGACTAGATTGAAGGTATGACCCAACTGTCCCATCTCGTCGTTGGTACGAATGGCAACCCGGAAGGACAGATCCCCGTTTTCGATACGTTTGCAGGCATCAAAGAGGAGTTTTACCGGCTTGGTCAGTATATGGGACATAAAGATACTGAATATAAGGATAATAATAATCGAGATAATAAAAACAATGGTAAACAAACGCTGGGTTTTAAGGGTATCTCCGGTTATGTATTTGGTATCTACAATGCTGATAAAACGCCATCCAACGACTTGGGAAGTCTGAGAGACAATAAAACTATCGATATCAAAGACTTTCCCTTCAATAATGACTTCATCGGCGGTAACAAGCCGGGGATACACGGCAAGCACGGGATCAAAAGATATAAACACCGGGTGGTGGTAGATAATTTTCCCTGTGGGATCGATGATGAGAATTTTTTCCTTATTGCTGGTAGGCGAGAGGATAAACAGCTCCTGAAATAACGAATAATTAAGGCCTATATAGATCTGTCCCAGAAGTTTTTCCGTCTTGATATCATAAACCGGCCAAACACCGGTCAGAATGTCCCGGGGAGCATAAGAGGGGAAAAAATCAGAATCGCAGGTATCGACAAAATAGTCTTTGTACATACCGGAATTGAAATAATGCTCATAACGCCGGTAAAGCCCTTCAAAAAAAGCACCCTTGAGAGCCATATTGCTTGATCGGAACTGCCCTCCCGCTCCAACGATACTTATGTTTCCCAGGAAGGGTTGTATCTCCTGTAAAGACTGGAGATACACGTTCATGGAGAAATCACTCTGACCGGGTGGCGGTTGTTCGGTTGAGGTAAGGGCCGCAAGAACCTCCGGCCTTGAACCGATAACCCTGGCGGTATCATCGATAATGCTCATAATAAAGTCAAACTGCTCCCTTGTACGGTTAGATGCCTGTATGAGAGAGTTGATCTCGTTGTGTTTGAGAGAACTGGCATAGGAGGTCCTTACCACGACAAACATGATGATCAGGATCATGCTGCTGAGGGCAAGAAATCCCAAAAATATTTTATGGCTTACCCGGCGTATCTGCATATTGTCAACCCCCGAATTGTATGATACACTGGTTTTAGGAAATTTTCACTCAAATTTAACGGAAAATGTTATAGATGAAACGTATTCTGATTGTCGATGATGAGTATCTGGTCCGCCTCGGGCTAAAGACTATAATTGACTGGGCGGAACACGGTTATGTTATCGCAGGAGAGGCCGCCAACGGCAAAGAAGCCCTTGAATTGTTTGACCAAACCGGCGCCGATGTAATACTCACGGATATCAAGATGCCCCTTATGGATGGCCTTGAGCTTATCCGGGCCATCAAAGAAAAAAATAAAAAAGTTAAAATCATCATTCTCAGCCACTACGACGAGTTTTCTTATGCTCAGGAGGCAATAAACCTGGGTACTTTCCGTTACATTCTGAAATCGGAACTGACTAAAACAAACCTCCTTAATGTGTTAAAATCGATCTTGTATTCCGCAAAGGAAGAATCCTCAAACTCACCGGAGACTGAGGAACTTGAAAATATTACCACACAACGAGAATGTTATATAAAAAGTTATCTCTTTCCGTTTTTACAGCATGTGAATACCGGAGGTGGAGGGAATTACCCTCCCCTTCCTGAAGAGGCTACCGATCAAAAGGAAAAGTATCTTGTTCTCTGCGCCGTATGTCATCTTACAACGTTTTTACATGACACAGGGAAAATGTTTCCAAAGACGGTAAAAGTACTTTTTTCCGAAGCATTTGGAGATTCGGTGAGTTTTGCCGGATACCACCATGAAAAATTTGAACTTATTGCAATTCTACCCTTTGCCGCAGACGATCTCCCCCAGGAAAATAAGCTCGTCGAATCATGCACACGCATTGTGAGGAATATCCATCAATATTATGACGCCAATCTCTTTATCGGCCTGAGTTCAACCGGTAGCGCCAATGATATGGCACGGCTTTTTATCGAAGCGGTAAGGTCTGTTGATCTGTGTTTTTTTTCGGAAAAGAACTTTGTTCACGTTTATAACCGGGAAGAGACGCTGCCTTTGGGAGTTCCGCCCAGAATCAGCTATGAAAAGATCGGCTCCTTTATTGAAACAAATCAGAAAGGGGCAATGCTTGAATATATAAAAAATATTTTTAGTAAGCTCCACGAACTTAAAAACTATACGGCAGTACACAATGTCTTTATCGACTTTCTTTCAATCGGTAAATCAATCCGTGAAAAATACCATCTGAACAATCAGACCGTCATGAACGAAAACAAATTCGAATACAACATATTTTATGATCTGCTTTTTATTAGTGATGTTGAGCTTTATATAAACAACCTCTTTCTTGAATTATTTTCCGTAAAACAAAGTGGTAGAATTACTTATTCATTTATCGTAAAAAAAAGCATTAATTTTATTCATCAGAACTATACCAAAAACATCACTCTATCCGATGCGGCAAAAAACGCGGAAGTAAGCCATAGTTATCTGTCTTTTATATTTAAGCAGGAAACAGGCATCAATTTCAACACATGGTTGTCAAAATACCGTATCGAGGAAGCGAAAAAACTATTTCAGGAAACAAATCTGCGGATCTATGAAGTAGCCGAAAAAGTCGGGTTTGCCAACCCCTATTATTTCAGCAAAGTATTTAAAGAATTTACCGGGGTGAACTGTAAGGAATTCCGTAACATGACTCTGCCAGAAAACGGAGATCCCTAAGTATTCGGTAAAAAGTAGTTTATATTTTCAGTTTTTCCAGGAGCATAACCTGGTAAATTCGACCTTATATACCAGTTCGAGTTCTACTTCAACCTAGACCTCTTAAAGAATAACGAATATCCACCGCTCCCATTTCGCAATATCCCCCGTTCCTCCAGGATCGTGTTGGTGGATATTATCAGAGCGAGTGCACTATGTAACAGAGGCGTAACAAAGGTAGAACCGTGATAAAGTAAAAAAGCGCGGGAACGAGAAAGATATGGTAATTTAAGTAGTAACAATAATTTTTGGGAAGGAATATTATGGGGGAGAAGAAATGACCGCCACTAATAGACTATTTTGCCGGTATAAAAGACCCGTGACGGAAAACCAAACAAAAAATATCCGCTGATAGCGGTGATCGTCATATCTTTTTAGCGATAAGATGTGGTGCTGACGGCTGGGAATCTATAGAACGTTACAGATGAGCCAAAACGAAATAGCTCGGTAAATTTTTGGCCATAAACAAGGGGATTCCCAAAACATGACGTATACCGGCGTGTGTTATGTGTTATAAAGAGCGAGTTTCTTGAAAAATGCTTTATGACTGGGTCAGGGACATCAAGAAAGATATAAAGCGAGAGCTACTAAACTTTTCATAAATATTGACTCATATATCCGGTACACTTAGTTGCAGGTGGTACGGAGAAAGGCCGGAAACAAGGGCGGTAGGCAAAAGGGTTATGACCATACGTTTCAGATGCTGCTGGAAACTCCTTTTGACCACGATCCGGCAATAAGTGTGCATTGGGTACGACGGGGAAGGGAACGACCGGTCATCAGGGATGAACAGTGGAGGTTCCTATTTAAAGTAAGCCCCACGGCCATTGAGCGTCTGCTTAAGGGGGTCTGTGAAAACGGGTGACTGAAGGGCAAAAGCCTTGACCACACCGGGGCAGCTTTTGAAATATCCGATTCTGGTACGAGATTATTACAACTCGGATGAGTGGAAGCCCTGGAGTTCCGAACTGGACACGGCTCTCATGGTAGAATAAGGACTTCCTCAAACTCTTATCCTAACGGATGGGTATTCCGGCTGGAGGGGAGAAACGCACCTGTCGCTGGGTTAAAAAAGCAAGCGTCGCCGTACCGGATGATTTACCCTTCCCCATGAGGTATCGATAACGGTAACTGCGGGGAGTTCCTCAACCAACAAGTCCTTGATTGGTACCATGAAAACCGGATTCAGTTCACTCGCAACCGTCTATACCACAACGATATATGCTTTGTGGAACAGAAAAACGACGATATGGTCTCCAAACCATGGGGTACTCATACTTCGACATTGACACTGAACAGCCGGTCCTCACAGGCATACTGGTATCTGAGTCCCCTCATCAATTACTACTACTCTACGATGAAATCATCAGGAAAACTCGACTTCAGAACGGGTGTTACCGGAAGGAATATAAGAAGCAGCCAAGGAGGCCTTGTCAACGGCTGCTTAAATCACCTGACCTGACCTTGGAGAGGAAGCCAAAGCGAAGCTACGCCGAAGGGCTGGTCTCCCCAATCCGGTAAACTCAATGGGCTGTTAAACCGGGTGGTAGCGGGATCGCTTGAAGATAAACCGTCCAAAGGGCGATACTGTTGCCGGTTCAATAGTTTTCGGTTAGATTGTGGTTTCGAAGCATGATCCCCTTTTCACTTAGATTAATTTTGGGTACTGTACGGGCCTTGACATAAAAGTTAGGACTTGCTATCTTATTTGTGTTAGCAAGTCCTAACAGGAGGTTTAATCATGTATAATAAATTAGCTTTCCCTATCTTAATCCTTTTGCTTATGAGTCTCATC
>JAITAI010000127.1 GCA_031284195.1 Treponema sp. | reverse complement strand
ATCATCGGTTCTATGGCGATTACCAGCCCCTCCATCATCCGGGGATTAGGACCCCGAGGCTGATTGGACACCTGGGGATCTTCATGAAGATCAAAGCCCACCCCATGACCGCAGTATTGATGCACCACCCCATAGCCTTGGGAAACCGCATGGCCATACACGGCCCGGGCGATCTGCAAAAGCCGCTCTCCTGCCTTGGTCGCGGCAATGCCCTTATAGAGACATTCCTGGGTAACCTGGTTGAGCTTATGGGCTGCTTCGCTTACCGGTCCTGCTTCAACCGTAACCGCCTGATCGCTTATGAAACCCTCAAGCTCAATGCCGCAGTCCAGGGATACCAGGTCCCCTGGGGCGATCCGCCGTTTAGAAGGAAGCCCGTGGATGACTTCGTGGTTGATGGAAATACAGAGAGCCGCAGGAAAGGAATTTTGCTTGGGGCCATACCCCAAGAAAGCCGGTTTTCCCCCAGCCTTTTGGATCCAGTTCCGGGTCCATTGCTCCAGTTCCAAGGTTTCAACCCCGGGGGTAACCAGGGGGACCAATTCCCGGTACATGGCGGAAAGCATACGGCAGGAAGTACGAATCCCCGCGATCTGTTTCTCATTCTTTAAGCGAATCATTTTGCTACCTCCCTGGTTTTGCTTCTTATCATGCACCCCTACACCTGGAGTTTCCGTCGTAACTGCACTACATTAGGAAGCGCCGGGTCCCGCTTTAAGGCTTCCCGGAATACCCCTTGGGCAGCATCCAGATTTCCCATCTGTACCAAGGTCTCTGCCATAGAGCGCATCCACCGAGCCTCATCCCGGGAGGAAAAGCCCAATTCCAACAGATTTTCTATACATGCTATATAAGTTGCTTTATCCACTGCGGATTTAAGCCTAAGCCGGACCAGCTCTTTCAGGAAGCCCTCAATGTCGCTCATGAAATGCCGGAAATAGGGTTGCCGCCGTTCTTCCCGAACTAGATTGACCAAAAGCACAAACGCTTCATAATAACACCGCCGCTTCTCCAGTTCCTCTGCCAGGATAAAGGTACAGTCCATCCAGTCTTCCCGGTTGAGGTATTGCTCCATAGGGAAACCCAAGCCTCCCTGGGTTCTCCACACCGACAGGGCCTGTTCTTCATCCAGGTGCAGGAGATCAAAAAAAACCAGTTTAGCCTGGCTTTCCCGATCATCTTCTTGAGATTCCAGGAAGGCCCGGTAATCAAAGTCAAGGCGCTTTACAAAACGGCTGTAAGCCCTATCGTATTCGTAACGCCGCTCCTGGTCGGAGAGCACCTCATACGCGCACAGAAGCTTCCGCATTTCCGCTTCTCTAGATTTCCCTGCAATATCCGGATGCAGCCGTTTTGCCTGCTCACGAAAGGCCCGCTTAATATCCTGAGAAGAAGCATTTTGATTTATCCCCAGTAGGTTGTAATAATTTTCCACACTTTTTCACACCCCATTATGCCCCAATTCGTTTTCCCAGAGATTCCGCCTGAGGCGGGTTAAGGATAATCTCACTCCAATTAACCAGCATCCCTTCTTTTTCCATGGCCCGCATGAGATTTGTCAGGGCCTTGGTGGTAAAGGGTCCGTTCTTTTTAAGAAAAGCCGCCCCTTTTTTGCCCATGAGCTGGTCGCCTCGTGCTAAAATCTTCGACAATGCCTCAGGCATCTTACCCCCAAACAGGGATATCGCTTCGGCACTCACCGCAATATAGTTATAGGCTGGAAGACGGAACCCATCTTCAGTCCACGCATCGAGGATATCTACCTGATGGCCCATGGATGCCATACCCTTTGCTAAGGCCCTCACATAGTCAGGAATTCCCCGGGATTGTACAGGAGCGCTGATCACTACTATTCTCATATATACCACGTTCTCATACTGAAGCTCTGAAACTATTTTTCATAATATGACCCTATCTCGATACTTCGGCATAGTTCTAGGCCCGTTTAAAAAGCTGGTCAATCAAAGGTTCCTTGACCAACAATACCGAACATTTGGCATTGAGCATAATTTCCCGGTGGGCATGGGAAATGATGTCCCGTGGATTCCGGTTCTTTTCCAAGCCTCCTAAAATAATCATATCCGCCTTCTTGTCCTCTGCTACGGTGAGAATCTCCGTATACACTGCGCCTCGGCGGATCTCCCGTTCTATCTTAATGCCCTTAGTATGAGCCAGTTCTTCCACAAAGGAAAGATACCGTTCCCCATTTACCTCAAGGCTTTTTTCATACTCCTGACTTTCCTCTTGAATGAAAAGTTTACTCAAAGTTAATTGACGTATGGTGGCAATATCCACCACATACACCGCCGTAAGACGGCACCGATAGAGCTTAGCCATAACAATCGCGTACTTAGCCGCCGATATAGAAGCATCAGAACCGGTAACAGCAACAATAATATGGGAAAAGAGAGATTTCATCATTCTTTGCCGGCCTTCCTTTTTAACAGCTTACTGGTAAAGAAAGCGTCCCTGTCCCGCTCTTCCAGCGCTGATTCAATATATCCTTTTGTTTCCAGGGCGATAGGGATCACCATTTTTTCCAAGGCGTTCACCCGGCGTTGAGTCTTACGGACTTCCCGGGCAAGACGCCACGCAATAGTGCGTACCGCTGCTAGTTCGGTCACAATTTTCAACAGTTTAAAGAATTCTAATACGGTTTCATCACATTCTGCAAATGAATTCGTAGGCGCATATTTGAGTTCTGCCTGGGGAAGGTGGATTTCAAGCCCCGGTAGGGTCATTCCTGCAAGACTTACCTTTTTTTCTTGCAGTTCAAACTGGTAGCGGATGTTCTGGGAAAGCCGATCCGCCCGTTCCCGGCCCACCACGATGAGCATCCGTTTTAATGCAGGATAGGCCAAGGCAACCTGGGCGTCTAAATCCCGTTCCAGGAGCTTTACCTGCTCCACCTTCTGCATCAGTTCCATCACGAGGATTTCCCGTTTTTGTTCCAGCAGTTCGTACCCTTCACTCGCCGTAGCCAAGCGCTCCTTAACCCTGATGAGGTTGCTCTTAGTAGGGGCAATAGATTCTCGTGCCATGAACTATGAAGCCTCCTGGCTTACTCGAAGGGGTTCTTGTTGCACCCCTATAATGGGGTTTAGGTATTTTTCGATCAATTCTTGCTTGATCCGCAATAATTCGTCCCGGGGGATTTCAGTAAGCACGGTCCAGCCCAAATCCAGGGTTTGGCCTATATCCCGGTTTTCAAATTCCCCTTGACTCAGGAAGATCTGTTCAAACTTCTCCCCAAAGCGCAGGTACTGTTTATCTTCGAGGGAAAGTTCTTCTTCTCCAATGATAGAGGCCAAATTCCGAACCTGCTTTACCTTAGAATACCCTGCAAAAAGCTGACTGGACACATCTTGGTGATCATCCCTGGTCATACCAGGCCCAATGCCATCTTTCATAAGCCGGGAGAGACTTGGCAGTCCTGCCACCGGGGGATAGACCCCCCGCTGAGCAAGTTCCCGGTCAAGTACGATCTGACCTTCGGTGATATACCCCGACAAGTCTGGAATAGGATGGCTTATATCGTCGTTAGGCATGGTGAGGATGGGGATCTGGGTTATGGAACCAGAGGACCCGGTGATCTTCCCTGCCCGCTCGTAGAGGGAAGCCAATTCAGAATACAGGTACCCTGGATACCCTTTACGGCTCGGTACCTCCCCGCGGGTGGACGATACCTCCCGCAGGGCCTCACAGTAGTTGGTCATGTCGGTCATCACCACCAGAACATGCATGTTTTTTTCGTATGCCAGGTATTCTGCAGCAGTGAGGGCGCAGCGAGGGGCCACGAGCCGCTCCAATGAAGGAGCATCTGCCAAAGACAAGAAGATTACCACCTTAGCCAAGACCCCACTCCGTTCAAAGTCGTCCAAGAAGAACCGGGCCACATCGTATTTGATCCCCATGGCGCAGAAAATCACCACAAAAGACTCTTTTGCAGCCAAAATTTTCGCCTGCCGGACGATCTGGGCGGCTAAACGGTTATGAGGCAGACCGTTTCCAGAAAAGATCGGGAGTTTTTGCCCTCGGATGAGGGTATTCATACCGTCAATCGCGGAAATACCGGTCTGGATAAAGTCCCGGGGATAGATCCGGGCATAGGGATTAATAGGAAGCCCGTTTACATCAAGACAAGTAGAGGAAAAAATAGCCCCATACCCATCAATAGGTTCTCCCAGGCCGTTGAAGACCCGTCCCAAAAGACCGGGTCCCACCCGGATTTCCATGGGCCGGCCCAGGAATTCCACCCGGGCTTCATCTGCAGAAAGGCCGGTATTACTCCCGAAAATCTGGATCGCGGTCCAGTCTTCACTCATATCCACTACCCGGCCCAAGCGCCGACCCTCTTCCCGGTCGTAAACCGCCACCACCTCATTAAGGCCCACGTTTTTACTCCGAGCTGTGATCACCACAGGCCCTTCAATCCGGGTCAGCCCTCGGTATGCTACCCCTCTCATAGAACCTCCCTCGTCCGGTACATCCGTTCCAGTTCTTCCAAGGATCCCCGCATGTGCCCTTCAAATTCCCCAAGGCTCAGTAGGTCGTCGTTTTTTATGGTACTCTTAAGCCGGGAAAGCTGTTCCCGAATAGAAAGGGATGCGCCACTCTCTTTAAGGGCCGTGATCTTAATCAGAGGAGCCCCCAGTTTAATACACATTTGAGATCGCTCGTAAAATTCCATGATAAGCTCCAAAAGCCACACCTGTTTTGTAGGGACACAGTACATGTCTACAGGATCAAAGGAATTCTGCTGTAAAAAACCGTCCTTGATAATATCTGCGGTAAGAAGAATAAGCCGCTGATCATCGGGCAAGGCATCAGGCCCAATAAGCCGGACGATTTCTGCCAAGCGCTGCTCTTTCTTGAGTAAATCCAGGGCCTGCTGTCGAACCAGGGCCCAGGCAGGATTTACCCGTTCCCACCAAGGCTTCACCTCATCGGCATATTCAGAATAACTATCTATCCAACTGATGGCCGGATAATGCCGGGCATTAGCCAAGTCCCGGTCCAAGGCCCAGAAACAGCGGATGAAACGCTTGGTATGCTGGGTTACAGGCTCGGAAAAATCCCCACCTGGAGGAGATACTGCTCCGATGATGGAAACTGAACCTTCCGCGCCTGAAAGGGTACGAACCCGGCCTGAACGCTCGTAGAATTCCGCAAGCCTTGTAGGAAGATAGGCTGGGAAACCCTCTTCCGCAGGCATCTCCTCCATACGGCCGGAAAGTTCTCTGAGCGCCTCAGCCCAGCGACTAGTAGAATCCGCCATGATCGCCACATGGTAGCCCATATCCCGGTAGAATTCTGCCAGGGTAACCCCCGTATAAATCGAGACTTCCCGGGCTGCGACAGGCATGTTCGAGGTATTTGCGATGAGGATGGTTCGCTCCATGAGGGATCTGCCGCTCCGTGGGTCTGTAAGATGGGGAAATTCGGTAAGTACGTCGGTCATCTCATTGCCCCGCTCTCCACAGCCAATGTAAATGATCACATCTGCATCGCACCATTTAGCGATGGCATGTTGGGTCATAGTCTTACCGGTGCCGAAGCCCCCAGGAATGGCCGCAGTCCCCCCCTTGGACAAGGGGAAAAACACATCGATCACCCGTTCCCCGGTAACCAGAGGCTGATCCGGCGCAAGCCGTTCTGCAGTGGGCCTGGGAATCCGTACCGGCCACCAATGGGCCACGTATAACTCCTCTCCCCGGTTCGTCCGTCCTATCACCCCATCACAGGTATATTCCCCTCGGAGGGCCAGTTCTGTAAGTTTCCCCCCGCGGAAATGGGGAGGAACCATGATTTTACAGGTGATACTTTCGGTTTCCTTGACTGTACCCAGGACCGCACCAGAGCGAATCGCTACCGGTGTTCCGGCAGCGACTTTTTCCGCGAGCTCCGGATCAGGGATAAAGGTCCATAAACGGGAAGGATCCAAGGGTTCCCCCCGGGCACCGGGATCCATAAAAGCCCCGGACTGTTTAAAGAGGAATTCCAAAGGCCGTTGGATCCCATCATAAATAGTACCGATGAGTCCTGGCCCAAGACGTACCGAGAGGGGCCTGCCTGTAGAAGATGCAGTAGCCCCGATTTGGAGCCCCGTATTATCCTCATAAACCTGGATCACCGCCTCGTTTCCTTCAATGCGGACCACTTCTCCGATAATACGCTTCTCTCCAATCTCCACCACATCAAAGAGTCCAACTCCCTTGAGCCCTGCAACCCGGATGATGGGACCAGCGATGCGTTTTACCTGGCCTTCGCTCATAGAGATACCCCTTCGGTTCCAGGGATTTCCTCGTTCGCCAAGGCTGCTGATCCTATGAGGGCCTCCACCAATTCTGCCCGCTTATCTTCCAAAAGGGCTTTCCCAAGCCCGCTAATGGAAACGGTAATCCGCACGGCCGGAGCATCCGCCACTATTTCCGGGAATAGCGCTTCCTGGATAAGCCTCTAATCAACCGGGGTCAGGGTCCAGGTTTCCGCAGGGAGACAGGCTTTAAGCAACTGCCCTCCCTCAGCATCGGTTAGACCCCGGCATTGCACCGTAAACCCAGCAACCGGTTCTCCCGTTTTCTGCACTTCCGCTACACACCTTTGCAACGCTCCTTCCAAAAGGGAAAGCAGCCTTTCCCGGGGGAGACTGAGGAAATAAGCATCCATGGCCGATGTAAGCAACCCTTCGATTTTTTCCGCCCGAATCCGACGCTTATCCAGGACAAGCCGGGCCTGGAGTTCCCGCTGTATCGTTTCGAAGTCCTGGGCATATTTTTGTCTGATACCGGCAATGGCAGCAGCGGTTTTCTGTTCCCATGCTTCAGTTCCAGCTTTCACCGCTTCATCTGCAGCCTTGAGTGTGCGATATGCCTTTTTCCGGGCATCCTCCAATATTTCCCGGTCTAACAGTTCAGTGGATTGTAATTCTTCCATACCTATCCTGCTTTAATTTGTTATACATGGATTCCGATAGCCTCTCGAATGGATTCCACCAAGGTCATACGACCGGGAAGTTTACCCATCATACCGGGAACCTCTACCACCAAAGGATACTGATCCGACAATTGCCATTGGACCAGAATATCCCCCAACCACTCCGCCACCTCTTCGGTGATAATCAGGATCTGGCAATGCTCAATTTTTTTCATCCGTGTCAAGGTGGCGCCGGAAGTTTCATCCCTCTTTTGGGTAATATCCAAAAACGCCGTTCTCGCCCCATCAGCATTGACCACTCCTTTTCCGTGAATGCCGATGAAACGGAAAGCGGTTACCAATTCCGGGTCGCCGATAAAAAAAAAGTCCACCCTTAGTTGAGGACCAAGATGAGCAATGCCACTAGGAAGCCCCAGAGACATATCCCTTCTGCGAGACCTGCATAGGGCAGGGCCTTTCCTGAAAGCTCAGGGTTTTCACTCATAGCCCCCATAGCCGCTGCCCCAATCTGACCCACCGCAATACCTCCGGCGATACAGGAAATACCCACTGCCAAAGCCGCGGCAATATACTTCCATATTGCAGACTCGCCGCCAGCACTAGCTTCAGCGGACACCGGAGTCCCAGAACTTTTGGCTTCCTGAGCAAAGATCAGAACTGGTGCAGTGGATAAAGACGCAAGTACAAGCATGATTATAACCCGTTTCATGACTTAACCTCCCTACGAAATCGGAAGGGAGAAAATTCCGTCCCGGTTTCAGTAAAAAATTTGCTAAAAAACTCATAATATTGAAGACGCACCACCTGAATGGCAACGATCATTCCTTCTAGGAGTATTATCACCGTGTTCCCTATCAGCATAATGATCAGGGAAAAGAGGGAGCCTCCGGTCAGGTGGGACACCATACCAGAAAGGGTAAAGACAATAAACGACAGCACCCCATGGGAAAGGGCAAAGGCCCCCACCCGGAGAAAACTCACGGTGTTAGAAATATACGTGGATAGGGTCTCCAGGATTTCCACAAACCCTTCCATAATGAAAACCATCAATCCTTCAGCCAGGAGGGGCCGTTCATTGGCAATAAGGCGCCCGATCACCGGACCGAAAAAAATACAGAACCCCGGTACCATAAGCCCTAAGAGATCAAACCAGGCAAAATGCCCTCCCATAAGACAGCGGACCGCGATAAAAAGAGCATACCAAAATAGCAGCACTCCGGCTATTCCTGTTTTCGAAAAAAAGGCTTTTTCGTATTTTTTAAGGATGATTTGATTGATGATATTGACCCATAAACCGATGGAAGTAAGGAGGATACCCACCCCAAGGGTAAAACCAAAGAAATAAAAGAGCTTTTCTATATTATCCGCTTCAGGCATCAGGTGAAGAATACGCTCCGGCGGTTCCCCGGTTTGCCCGGCAAGGCCCATGAAAAACCCCAGGATCTTCTGGGTAGGTACCACCAGGAGTTCTTCATGAGCAAAAACCGAGCCACTCAAGAGCCCCATAACCATAGAAGCTATGCCCACTGCTATAAGAGGCGTGGAATAGGACCTGAAACCAGCCAGGGCCTTGATACCCCGTTTCCCGGCGAGGATCCCCAACAACAAAAGCACAAAACCCTGCCCCACATCCCCGAACATGATTCCAAATAGGATGGTAAAGAACACCGCCACAAAAGGAGTCGGATCAATGGTTCCGTAGAGGGGAGCTCCGTAGGAAAAGACCACCCTTTCAAAACTCTTCACAAAAGCACCGTGTTTCAGTAAGACCGGTACCTTTTCTTTTCCTTCCTTAACGGTTGCTATTTCATCAGGGTCATAGGCCCGCACTGCTATGCGGCCGTCGGTGAGTTGTTCCAATTCCGCCACCAGATTTTTCAGGGTATCTGCCGGTACCCAACCGGATAAGACGTATAAGTTCTTCGAAACTCCCAGTTTACCTTTGAGTTGAGCCGCTATGGCAGCCATACTATAGGAGCCAGCTAAAGCTCGGAGCTTTGGCCCATAGTCATTCCTGAAATGCCCTTTACGTTCTTCCAGGTTTTGCAGTTCCTGGACCACCTCCTCCAAGCGGCTCTCAAGGCTGGTAAGCAGTTCCGGCGGAATCCGCTGGTACCCTTCGGGAACCGTAACAGGAATAAAGGAATGTTTTTTAAGTTCTGAATCCAGGGCGAATCGACCCTTCCGTGAAGCTGCTGCCACTACCCGATCCTCTCCCAGGGGGACGATCACTGCCCGGTTGGCGAGACGTTCCTTTAACCCAGCCTGCTCCTTGGGATCCAGCCGCCCAATCCGCAGGGTCAGATAGGAAAGCTGATCCAAGGCGCTAAAGGGGGCGTTAAGATTGCTAAAGGCCCGGGCTTCGTTCAGCGTGGCTTCAAGGTGCTCCCGTTCTTGGATCAACTCTTGTTCTTGGGCAGTGACCGAGGTTACGGCGGTATGGATCTCTTCCACCAAGGCTGCCTCAGCAGGTCCAGGAAAGAGGCTCGTTTCCTCTGGTTCTGTGGGCAGATCAATCCCCAGATAGACGGAAACCGTCTTGAGCTTTTCAAGCTGCTTTTGGATATCCTGATAGAGGGCCTCATCTCGGGCATGAGCCACCCCTTTTTGTTTCGCCTGGGATTCGTCAAGAGGCACCCTATGCTCATGGCTTTGGGAAAACTGCATCACCCCCTGGCGACCCAAAAAGGTAATCAGCCCGTCTATATCCCGCTCAAGTACGGTCAATTCGATTTGTTTCATTTTGCGGGGACGTATCACGGGGTTACCTCCAGCAGGGTAAACACATCCTGGATTGACATACCCATACCCAGCCCTTCAGCAACGCTGATCAAGAGGTTCTCTTCAAATTGTTTCAACTTGATAAAACAAAAAATCGACTCCATAGAAAAAGGCCAGTGCCGAAAGGACAAGCGGACTAAATGATACAGATATTCCGATGCGGCATTCTGCAGATACCGGGGATCGGCTTTCCAATGCTCATTTGGTTTTTCAGGATTGAGCAAGAACGCATATTTCCAACCAAGCCAGTCAGTCCGGGTATCCAAGGCCATGGAAAGAGAGGCCTCTGCAGGGGCAAGGAATTTTTTGGACTCCAGGGATATGAGTTTTTCCTGGATCCCTTCCGGGAACATGTCATAATAGGTTCTCAAACGCAGGGCCCACACTACGTTTTGCAAGGTTATTTCTTCACCGAGGATATTTTCAATGGTCCTGCGCTCCTTTTTTTGCAGACCACGGAGGTCCTTCCAGAGGGCAGTGTAATACAGGGTATCTATCTTGATTTGCAGGGCCACCGTATCCTGCAGAGACTGAACCCCTCCTTGGTTAACGAGCAGTAGGTCCTTAAGAAACACCTCAAATTCCGTACCTTTCACCATAGCCTTCACATCAGGATACGCTTCAAAGGCAACCCGGCGAAACCGGCCTATATCGGTGAATCCCGGACTTTTTGCTTCTCCGGTGGCGAGGGCATTGAGGACCGTTTTCATATCCCCGTATTCATAACTCCGAATGAGCCGAATCAACA
Organism: Treponema sp.; assembly: GCA_031284195.1. Classification (GTDB taxonomy): domain Bacteria; phylum Spirochaetota; class Spirochaetia; order Treponematales; family Breznakiellaceae; genus JAIRLU01. The sequence goes on along the minus strand of JAITAI010000127.1, from coordinate 20,045 downwards.
GGTTCGGGGGCTTGGTAAAAGCCTTCACCAGGGTCATGATCTGCCCTATTGAACGCTGAATAATACGATCTTCTAGGTCAACGAGCAGTTCTCGTTCAGGGAGATCTCCCTTGGTTTGGGGAAAGATCAAACGATCCAGATCGGAAAGTCGACTCACCCCGCTCAGATCGAAGATCCTTCTCCCCACAAAGGATTTTCCAATGATCCCACAGGCCTTGGCATAACCATAAGCCCGTTCCCATACTCTCAGCATCACCCTTCCTTCATTTACGGATTACCCGAAGGAAGCAGCGTAGCCACCAGCGCCGAAAACCGCTCCTCATGGACCACCATGGCATTGAGACTCTCCCGATACCCATCCAGTTCATGTTGATAAGCTGCTTCGAGGGCAGCGCGTTTTTTGGTATATTCCTCATCAATAAACGCAAGTTCCCGGCCATACCGTTCATCGTACCGTTTACGGTTTTGTTTCTCCCCTTCTGCAAGACGCCGGTCTGACTCTGCCCCGGCATCCTCCACCAAGGCCTCAGCTTCGGTTTCCACTTGCAATAAATGGTGCAGTACCGGTTGTTCATTCATACAAACATCCCTTATCCCCAATACCTTCTCCGGTCTTTCAGTACCGAGAAAGTACTAGCCCTTAGTCCAAAGCAATGAGGATATCCTCATATTTTTTAATAAGCCCCGAAGCACCTTGCGCATCCTTCTGTACCACCAGGTCCCTGAAAAACTCCCCATTATCCAATAATTGGGTCAGGCGTTTTAAGAGCCGCAGATGTCCTTCCGAATCTTTATGGGGGGCCAGGATCATAAACACCAGATATACCGGCTCTCCGTCGAGGGCATCGTACTCTATTCCCCGCTTTGAAATACCTAGGACCCCATAAATACGCTCCACCACATCGGTTTGACCATGGGGAACGGCAATACCTTTCCGTATCCCCGTGGACATCTTCAATTCCCGATCCTTTAGCGCTTCGAGAATTTCCTCCCGAGCATTGGATCTTTGCACTTGGCAAAAATAATCCACTAACTCCTCGAAAACCTCCTCTTTGTCTTCCGACTCTAGACCAACTTTAATGAGTTGAGGAGGAAATAAATCGTACAAAAACATACCGCCCTCTCTTTATACTGCTATTCAGCGATCCCGGTATCTGGATTTACCACACCCGGCTCTTCTGTAAGCGGCGCTTCATCCAAAGGGGTTTCAACGGAGAACGCTTCTTCGGAAGGCGTGGGAGGTGCAGTCTCCTGCTCCTGCCACCAATTCCGGTCTCCCTCGTTTGAGAGGAGCCGAGCCGCAGATTCCACCCCGGATCCACTGGGAGTCCGGTTAACCAGAGCAAGACTAAAACTAAGCACTAAAAATAGGGCCCCCAGAATCGACGTAGCCCGGGTCAACACATTCCCGGACCGAGACCCGAATGCCGAGGAACTTCCTCCGGCAAAAATACCCCCCAGACTATCCCCTTCTTCATTCTGTACCAAGACAAGAAAGACTAATAGGATTGCCACCACAATAAAGAAAACCAGTAGTACCACCCCGAGTATTGTCATGTATAAAACTCCATACATATTAGTTTAATGAATCCGCCCTCAGTAAGGAAGAGGGAATAAAACTACTTCATATTTTAGCCAAATCCAGCATAAAAATACAAGGTATTCAATGGAGAATTCAGGGATGATGCCCATATCGGTGAAGGGTGTTTTTTAGTATCACCTTTTTACAGCATTTTACCCTGATTTATTAACTCATGTTAGGTACCATACGGAGCATGAGTTAATAACTCCGGTTTCCCGGCTTTTAACCCGGAGATCCGAGTTAAAAGCTCCGGTAATTCCCCTCTGAACCGAATGAGTTCTATTCAGAGCCCCGATAGTTCCCCTCCGATCCGAATGAGCTCGGTTCAGAGCTCCGATAATTCCCCTCCAAGCCGAATGAATGCTGCTCCGAGCCCCGATAGTTCCCCTCCGATCCGAATGAGTTCGGTTCCGAGCTCCGGTAATTCCCTTCCAAGCCGAATGAATGCTGTTCAGAGCCCCGGTAATTCCTCTCTGAGCGGAATGAATACTGCTCCGAGCCCCGATAATTCCTCTTTGAGCGGAATGAATGCTGTTCAGAGCTCCAATAATTCCCCTCCATACCGAATTCATCAGTTTCTCCATCTGAATTACCGGGACTTGGGGGACATTCGGCGAGGGCGAAGCGGAAATACCGGCCGAACTCCGGTTTCCGGGCTTTTAACTCAATGTTACGCTCCATACGGAGAAAACGGCCTCTATGTAACATGAGTTATTAAGAAGCAAAGAGAGCAGTCATGTGAAGGGGCCCAGCCCTTCCGCTTCGACCTCTTGACGTACCGAATAGGCCTAGGTTATAACTAGACTATTCTGTGAAAAAGGATAATCGTTCATGTATGCATTGATAGAATTTAAAGGAAAACAGTATAAAGCCGAACAGGGGGCGCTGTTGAAGGTTGACCGCATTGATGCAGAGGTGGGGACCACGCTGGATATTGACTCAGTGCTCCTCATTGCAGGAGAGATGCTCCAGGTGGGAACCCCCTATGTGCAGGGCGCCAGGGTATCCGCTGTGGTTGAAGCCCATAAAAAAGACCGGAAAATTATCGTTTTTAAGTATAAATCCAAAAAGGATTACCGTCGTAAGCAGGGGCATCGGCAACAGTATTCGGTACTTAAAATCGGAGATATCTTGGGAGCATCATAACCTGCATGATCGGGATCGACCTGGCTTTAGATGAAGCAGGGCTTCTCGTAGCTTGCGGCGTGCAAGGTCACGCCAAGGCAGGGCCCAAGGGTAATGATGTAGTCTGTGCCGCCGTGTCGGTGCTTACGAAGACTGCCCTGCGGGTCCTTTCAGTGCAGGAAGGGATACGGGTACAAGGCGGCGCAGAGCGTGGAGTTTTCTGGATGGAACTTGAATATACCCCCCAGGGAAGGGACTTTCTTTGTGCAGTGGGAATGTTCCTCAAGGAAGGACTGGAAGCGGTTGCTGTTGAATACCCGGATCATTGTACGATAACTATAACTACAGAGCGGAGGGGCTACTATGGCTCGAAAGCGGGGCGGCAGCGGCGCTAAAAACGGACGGGATTCTAATCCCCAGTATCTCGGTATTAAGGCATCAGGAGGTTCCCGAGTCAAGGCGGGGACCATTATTGTTCGGCAGCGGGGTACTAAGATACATCCGGGGAGCCATGTGGGGTGTGGTGGGGATTATACCCTCTTTGCCCTAGTGGACGGAACGGTGTCTTTCTCGAACCGCCGGGGCAGGAAATTAGCAGGGATCGTTCCTGCAGGAACCTCAGAATAGAGGAGCGCAGAGGGTCATCTGGGGGGTATATACCGCGTAGATGTACTGGAAAAAGTGCGTGTCTTGGGTCTTGGATTGTACCGTAACCTAAAGGGTATGGATTCCCTAACCCGGGGGTACTATGTTCTGGGGTTCGTAAAAGGTTTGCGTAAGATATAAAAGTTTCCTGTACTATGTCCTTGTGTTCCTTTAAACGATAAGTTGGATAAACATGGAAAAATTTGCCGACGAAGCGCTTATCGAAGTTTTTTCAGGTTCAGGGGGAAATGGGTGCGTGGCCTTTCGCCGTGAAAAGTACGTTCCCCGGGGAGGGCCTGCTGGAGGAGATGGAGGAAGGGGAGGGGATGTGATCTTCGTGGTCCGCCATAACCTCCGTACCTTAGCCCATCTCAGGTATAAGCCTTCCTTTAAAGCGGAAAATGGCCGAGACGGAGAAGGTTCTGGCCGATATGGCAGACAGGGAGAGGATGTGCGTATTCCCCTGCCGCCGGGAACCCTATTGAAGGATGCGGAAACAGGGGAACTTATCCGGGATTTCGGGAAGCAGGAAAAGGACTTTGTGTTCCTTAAAGGAGGAACCGGAGGCTGGGGTAACATACATTTCAAATCTTCGGTACAGCAGGCCCCCCGCAGGGCTTTACCTGGAAAACAGGGTGAACACCGGGTTCTTCGGGTTGAACTGCAACTCTTGGCAGATATAGGTTTTGTGGGCTTTCCTAATGCGGGAAAGTCTTCCCTCCTCAACCGGTTTACCAATGCCCGGCCTAAGATTGCCCCTTATCCTTTTACCACGAAAATACCCAACCTGGGGGTTTTGAGCTTGGATGACCGGGATATCATTCTGGCGGATATTCCGGGACTCATGGAAGGGGCATCTCAAGGGGTAGGGTTAGGAATTCGTTTCTTAAAGCATATTTCTCGTACCGCAGCCCTTGCATTTTTAATCGATCTCTCTGAGGATAATTATCAGGAGGCTTTTCCTATTGTATACAAAGAACTCGCCGCATTTTCCCTGGAATTAACCAAGAAACCCCGGGTGCTGGTGGGTACCAAGCTGGATATACCAGGGGCTGCTGGCCGTTTAGACCAGCTCAGAAAGGTATATACCGAAGAAAAAGTGTTGGGTATTTCGGTCTTTTCCGGAGCAGGTATCCCGGAATTGGCGGCCTTTATGAGGGCTTTGGTCTGTATCCCTGATACGAGTCGAGAAGAGGTACAGGAGCTATGAAACTCGCGATCTTAGGGGGTAGTTTTAACCCGGTCCATGTGGGTCATTTGGTCTTGGCAGATACGGTTTTGAGCGCCTTGAGGTATGACCGGATCATTCTCATTCCCACCTATCAGTCTCCGTTTAAGCAAGGTGCGGTGGGAGGCAGCCCTCAAGACCGGCTGGACATGCTCGCCGCATCGATCCCTGGAGATCCTCGGCTTACCATGGATGATTGTGAAATCAAACGGAAAGGGGTTTCCTATACCGTTGATACCATCAAGGATATCATTACCCGGTACCGTCCTGAAGGAAAACTGGGACTGGTCCTGGGGGATGATCTGGCCGGGAGCTTTCTTACCTGGAGACAGGCTTCGGAAATTATGAGTCAGGTGGATATCATCATTGCTCACCGTATTGCTGCAGCATCCGAAAGCTTTCCCTATCCTCATAAACAGCTTAACAATGCAATTATAGAAATCTCTTCTGCGGTTCTGCGGGAGAGGATCCAGGAGCAAGGAAATTGGCGTTACCTGGTACCCGCTGGAGCCCGGGTTATCATTGAAGACCGGAAGCTCTATGGATACATCCCTCAGGAAGCCCGTGGAACCGCTCCTGCGGTTCCTTTAATTCCCGCTGTACCGAGTACCTGGGGACTTGTTAGCGAGGTAGAAACCGCGGTACGCATGGCCGTGAGTTTTTCCCGATTCCTTCATTCCCGGAATACTGCCCTTCTCTGTTGGGACCTGTGTATACGTTTTGGTCTGGATCCTCAAAAAGGCTACTTAGCAGGTATTTCTCATGATATATGCAAGCCATTGGGGGAGGAAGAAATGCTTTTCTTGGTCCGGATGGATGGGAAGGAAATTGATGCCATAGAGCGGAAGAAGCCCTCCCTCCTTCATGGCAGGGCTGCTGCGGTAGTGCTGAAGAATCGGTTTAATATACATGATGAAGCTATCCTTGAAGCGGTACGACTCCATACCACCGGAGGTATGGGCATGGGACCCTTGGCCAAGGTAGTGTATATTGCGGATAAGCTTGAAATTTCCCGGGAAGATCTGGATCCTGCAATCCAAGAGCTCCGGGAAACCGCGGATCTGGACCGGCTTTTTGGAGCGGTTTTAGAAGAGACCGTGGGTTATCTCCGTTCTCAAGCCTTGGATATTTCCGAAGGAACCCTACGCCTTTTTGAGACCGTACACAAAAGGAACAGCCGGTGAAGAAGGCGAAAGTTGATGCCAGTGCGTTTCTTCTGGGAACCATTGTGGTCCTCCTGGGGGCGGGCATTTTTATCACTGTGGTGGCCTTACGGGCAGACCCAATCGAAGGGGTTCTTGCCGGAGACCGGGTCATCAACACCCTTTTTGTTATTGAAGGGGATGCTAAACCCTTGGGTACCTATGTGCTCATGTACTATCCGGTCACTAAACGAGCTGCGATCTTTGATATACCTGGTGAACTAGGTTTGATTTTACAGAAGATCAACCGGGTTGATCGGATTGATATAGTCTATGACGCTGAAAAACTCGTAACCTTTGAACAGGAAATAGAACGGCTTTTGGGTATTGATATCAGTTTTTTCTTGGTTCTGAATACCCAAAACCTCTGCAAAGTGGTTGACTTGATTGAAGGAGTAGAACTCTTCATCCCTACTCCCGTGGAAATCTACCAGGAACGCGGACCCATTCTCTTCCCTTCAGGGATAACGCGGCTGGACGGCGATAAGGTTACAAGCTATGTTACCTACGAACTCCCTGATGAAGACCGGGAACTCATCACGTTCCGCAGACAGCGTTTTTTTTTGAGTTTTCTTAAGCGTTTGGGGGAGAAAAACGAGATCCTCAAGACCCCCCTGGTAGCGCAAGCCTATCAAGCTATGCTCAAGACCAATATGAATCCCCGTATCCGGACCCGGCTTTTTGATGAATACGCGGGAATCGATATGGACAGGATAAGTATACAATCCGTAGGAGGGAATATTCGGGAGGTTTCAGGGCAAACCCTCTTGTTTCCTTACTATGACGGTAGCCTCATCAAGGAAATTGTACGGCAAACCTTGGGGGCACTCACCCGGCAGATGGAAGGGGCCTTTACCGAACGGGTCTTTACAGTGGAAGTGCTCAATGGGACGACGATCAATGGGCTTGCCGGGAGAACCGCGGAACTGCTTCAGGGTTTTGGCTATGATGTCATCGCCATCGGTAATGCAGAACGAACCTACGAAGCTACCCTTATCGTAGACCGATCTGGTAACGAAAGTATGGTCAAGATCCTGGGGGATATTATACACTGTAAAAACATTCAGGTTGAAGCGCCGCAAAACACCAACCTGGAAATGGAAATGACCATGCAAAACGTGGAATATAGATCTGATTTTACCCTTATTATCGGGAGTGATTTTAATGGACGATATGTTTCAGACGGATAAGTGCCTGCCGCCCGATTCGGTATATACTGCGGCCATAGAACTGGGTACTCTGTTGCAGGATTACCGGGGGGGAAATGTGCTGGTTATGGACCTGCGCACGCTCAATGGGTGGACTGACTTTTTTGTGATAGCTACAGTAACGAGCGCTACCCATTTACAGGGCTTGGAACAGCATATCAAGGAATTTTCTCGGGCAAAGGGTATGGATATACTCAGGCGGTCGCCTCGGCCTACTGCGCGCCCGGGCCTTTCCTATAACGAGGAGTGGCGTATTATCGATCTGGGGGTCATGGTGATTCACCTGATGACCGCTCAGACCCGGGCCTTTTATGAACTGGAACGGCTCTGGAGCGCTGCTACCATTATCTTTCATGAAGAGCCCCCAAGCCCTGCATAAGGACCTTTAACCTCATCCGTTTCTGAGGACCCGTACTTTTTGCTTCCTGTTTCCTTGACGCCCTGTCCTGCAAATGTATGCTCCCTTTGCAGAACCTTATTCTAGATGTACATAAAGTATAAAAATTCACAACTGTGAATTTTTATACAATTTTATGCACCGGTACAATAAACTCCTATAGACGACCCTGGTCGCGGCTATTCATCAAAATCTTCATCTTCAAAAGCATCCTCAAAATCGTCGTCCTCGAAAGCATCCTCAAAATCGTCGTCGTCGTCAAAATCGTCATCCTCGAAATCGTCGTCGAAGTCATCGTCCAAATCGTCGAAATTATCATCATCGCCGATATCTTCATCCTCGTCGCCTTCATCATCAAAGGCAAGACAGGGATAAGAAAAATGATCAGTGCCATGTGAAGGGTACTGCCAATGCTCAGAGGAACTCGCGTTCCGCAGGGGCATCGAGGCGGGCATTTCTGACGAGTACAACTCGTCTACCAGGATCCGCCCGAAAATCCGCTGGGTATTTATGGTCTCATACAGAATCATAACCTGCTCCATTTGGTTTAATTTCTCTTGAAACATAAGTGAGAGATTTAGTATCTGTCAACTAGCTTTAGAGTTTATTTTACCAGAATATTGAGGCAGTTTCAAAATTTGACCTTTTAAAACCGCCTCTATTTTCCATAGATTATATTGAATCGGTTTTAATCGTTTCAATGCCTAGCTGCCAGGTCAGCGCATATACATCTTTAATTCCTTATAAAATAAAGAAATAGCTTTTATATAGTTTTTATGAAGCAAAACATAACTCCTTATGGTACAAGGAGATAGAATGTTATATGCGCTGACCCTGGCCTAGCTGAAGTCTCCACTTTACATACTTCGGTATTTTGGGTATATTCTTACATTATAAGAACCCATTGAAGCAATACCTTGAAGGAGACTATACTGAGAATCGAAGCGCCCTGCAAGATCAATGTGCATCTACGGGTGAAAGACCGGCGGCCTGATGGGTATCATGACTTAGAGAGTATCTTTGTAGCCTTGGCCTTTGGGGATACCCTGTGGGTTGAGCGGACTGAAGAAGCAGGGGGCTGTACCATCCTGATGGATTGGCAAGCTCTCCAGACTGCAGGAAGTGTCCCCGCAGAAGGGGCGCTTCCCCTGGAAAAAAACAGTGTTTACCGGGCAGTATCCCTCTTTAGAGTTAAGACCGGGTTTACGGGGGGTATTCGGGTTCGAGTGAAAAAACGGGTACCCTTAGGAGCTGGTTTAGGGGGCGGGTCTTCAGATGCGGCTTCGATGCTGAGGGCTTTGCAGGTTCTTGTGGCTCCAAACCTTTCGCAGCAAGAGCTCTTGGAAATGGCCCTGACCCTGGGAAGTGATGTGCCTTTTTTCTTGCGAGGAGGAACGGCCTTTGTATCTGGTCGTGGGGAACAGATTCTGCCCCTTAAAAGGGTTGAAGGGGTCTGGGTGGTGCTGGTGTATCCAGGGTTTCCCAGCGATACTGCCGGGGCTTTTCGTTTATTAGACCAGGCGCGACCGGAACCAAGTTTAGAGAAAGAAGAGGGTATTACGGACCTGATCTATGCCCTCGAGAAATATCCGGGATCTTGGCCGTATAGGAACGATTTTCTGCGGGTATTTTTGGAAGCAGGGAATCAGGAACAGGCAGCGGTATATCAGAGGATAGTACAGGAACTCAAAGGTTGGGGAGCGGATTTTGTTGGTTTATCCGGGGCAGGATCCACCTGTTTTGGTATATTTAGTAGGGAAGGAGTAGCGAAAGAAGCAGGAATCGCCCTTTCAGGGAGGAAGACCGCATCGAATCAAAGGTATTTTGTACAAGTAACATTTCCACTTGCGTATGTGGTTAATGAGGGAGTAGAATAAACAATAAGTTATTCTGGACCGATAAAAAGGAGATGCCTCATGGAGATAACTGATATTAGGGTCCGTAAAGTGACCGGCGAGGGAAAATTAAAAGCTTATGTAACAGTTACATTTGATGACTGTTTTGTAGTACATAATATCAAGATTATCGAAGGAAAAAACGGGGTGTTTATCGCCATGCCGAGCCGGAAAACGAGGAGTGGAGAATACAAGGATGTAGCTCATCCGATTCACCCGAATTTCCGTAGTGAGTTGCAGATACAGATTCTAGATAAATATGATTTTGGTTACGGTCCAGATGATCTCTCGGTAGAACTATAAGGTTCTTCAAAACCCAGGAGTACCCCTAGGGAAAGAGGCTAGGTATGGATCGAGGGGTGAGGGAGAGGTGTACCTCATCTCAGATACTATAATCGTACTATAAAATCGCCGTTAAGCGGATAATAATTCATTGGGACGTAGGCAAGTGGTAAGCCACCGGGTTTTGGCTCCGGCATGCACAGGTTCGAACCCTGTCGTCCCAGGAAGGAGTAAGTATGAGTCAGGTTGTTTTGACAGCTCGGAATAGGGCTGCTACCGGTTCCGGGGCAGCTCGCCGGATCCGCCGTGCCGGTCGTATACCGGGGGTACTCTATGGGCGTTCTGGTCAAGCCCGGGCTATTGATTTGGATGCCCAGGAATTTGTAAAAAGCATCAAAAATATTTCCGAAAGTACCATTGTAACGGTGGAAATTGAAGGAACCTCCTATAATGCTTTTGTAAAAGATACCCAGCGTAATATCCAGGACGGTAATGTACTGCATGTTGACTTTTATGAAGTGGAAAGCGGTGTTATGCTTCGGGCTAAGGTTTCGGTCCATATCCAAGGAAACCCTGTGGGGGTCCGGGAAGGAGGTACCCTTGAATCTCCTCTCCATGAAATAGAGGTAGAATGTTTGCCTAAAGACCTACCGCAACGGATTGAGGTGGATGTGTCTGAACTCAAAATCAATCAGTCGATTCACGTACGGGACCTTGCCCTGGGTGAAGGGGTGCGGATCATCTCCGGGGCGGATCAGGTGGTAGCGTTGGTGAAATTTGCCAAGGCTGAAGGAGTAGTGGCTTCTGAAGAAGGGGCTGCAGAGGGAGCTTCTTCAGAAACTGAAGCCAAAGTTTAGGAGTATGCGGAACTTCGAGATGGGTATGTCCGTGGATGCAAAATAGCATCTCAGGGGAAAAGCGGATTTTAGGCTGCTTTTTTGAGAGCCAGTTTCATCGGAGCAGAGGTTTACATTAACCGAGTTTTGAAAGTGGTTTATATACTAATCGCAGTTGCAAAAATCCAAAGGATTGCCATTCAGTCTTTTGATGTTTACGAGTATCAGTAAGCTGCTTCACTACTGGGTAGAGGGGTCCCTAGTAAGCGGGATTTTTGTATGAAGGTACACAAATCAAGCCAAGTCTCTGAGGATCCTCAGAATGCTCCATCCACGAGAGAGTCGAGTCGTACCTTTTTCGAGAGGGCAGTAGCTTCGGGTTTAGGAGTATGGCCTGAGGGGACGGTATTGCTGGCAGCGGTTTCAGGGGGAGCGGATTCGACTGCACTGTTGGCAGCAGTGGCTACATTGCGGCAGGCCAGAGGGTATCAATTACACTGCCTCCATGTAGATCATGGTATACGGCCTGAGGAAGAGCGCCAAGGGGATGCTCTAGCGGTACAAGGCTTATGTAAAATCTTGGATGTTCCCTATCGGCTGAGCGCTATACCTTCGGGTACTATCCGGCAAATCGCAAAACAGGAAGGTTTAGGCTTGGAAGGGACGGCTAGGATTTTTCGCCATCGGGCGTTGATCCGTGAGGCTCGTAGACTCCGGGCGACCCGCATCCTCGTGGCCCATACGCAGGATGATCTTCTTGAAACAGTGCTTATGCGTTTCCTTCGCGGCTCAGGACCGCGGGGACTTGCACCTATGAACCGGGATGGAGGGCGTATCCTGCGGCCCCTCTTGGCTCTCACCCGGATCGAGGTGTTGGCGTATCTGGCGGATCGGGGTATTGGATTCAGAACCGATACTACCAATGGGGATATCCGGTACCTGCGCAACCGAATCCGGCATAAACTTATTCCCTGCTTAGATGCGTTTTTTCCTGAATGGAAAAAGGCGGTATTGCAAGGAACGAAAATCCAAGGGTTGACTGCGGATTTTCTGAGTGCAGAAGCTCAACATCGGGTAGAGTGGAATTCTTCTCCTGAAGATGGAGGGAAACTTTATACTGAAGCGAAAGCTTTTTTTGTACAGCCTGAAATAATCCGTGAAGAGGCCCTCTTTCAAGGGGTAGATAGATTGGTGGGGGGTAGTACCAAACCAAAGGAAGGGGATCCGTGGTTTGTGCCGGATTTCAGTCAGACCCATGGGGAGCGTCGAACCATTAGGGTACCCCGGCGGGCCAGTCTTAGGCTTTTCACCGAAGGAGGGCTTCCGTCCTTAGACGCGGGTCCCCTACGGATTGAAAAGCAGGGGCCTTGTATCGCCTTGATATCCCGTACCCGAACCGGGCATAACGGGTTTGCCGGGTTTGCCCTAGTGGTACAAGAACCGGGAGTTTATTGGTTCAAAGGGGTAAAGATTGTATGCAGGATTTTCTTACCTGAAGAAGTAGGGCGGGAAAAACAAATTTTTTTTGCGTACCTCCCTCTGGTTTTCAGAGGACCCACTCAATATGATTATAATAGCACAGGCCTTGATAGACTTCGGCGTTCAGGGTATACCGGTAAAAGTATAGCCGCTGGTATTATAGTAGAGGACTCGAAGGGGTCGTGTGGTTTTATGGGTGCAGAGACTAAGGACCTTACAATTGGTCTATGCAGACCAGAACAGGTGCTGAAAGAGCACATAGAGGAAGCAAATATACAATATGAAAAGCTATGCAGGGAAGAACAGGGCAAACTCAGGGGGATGCATCTGTTTTTGTCATAGCTTCAGGGGGATTGATGCCTAACGATAAGAATGATAAGACGCCTCAGCGTCCAATGCCGCCTCGTCCGAATTTGCGGACCAGCAAACCTAACCCCTTTGCCTTGATTTTTTTTCTTCTCATGGCAGGGCTTTTTGTGGCCTATTTTTTTAAAGGAGATACCCGGCCTATTCAGGAGATACCCTATTCGGCCTTTACCAACCATCTTGAACGGAATGACATCACCGCGGTCAAAATTCTTGATAATAGCACTATCGAAGGGACCCTTCAGGGCAGTTCAGGGGATCCGGTGCATTTTAAGACGCTGATCCCCTATCAGGATCCTGGGCTGCTTCCTGCTTTACGGGAAAAAGGTATCAATGTCTCAGGAGGGGTTTCCGGGCTTTCTCCTTTACGAGTGTTGTTTGAATTCCTTCCCTGGATCATTGGGTTTGGATTTATCTGGTTCATGTTCCGAAATATGCAGGGTACGGGGAACAAGGCCTTTCAATTTGGTAAGAGCCGGGCTAAACGGTATCAAGAAGAAGGGAAAAAGGTCAGTTTCGCGGATGTGGCAGGCCAACGGGATGCCAAATATGAGCTTGAGGAAGTGGTTTCTTTCCTGAAAAACCCTCAAAAATTCACCAAGATGGGAGCGCGGATCCCCAAAGGGGTGCTCTTGGTAGGAATGCCAGGGACCGGAAAGACCCTCATGGCCCGTGCCGTAGCAGGCGAGGCAGGGGTGGCTTATTTCCACATGTCAGGGTCAGATTTTGTGGAAATGTTCGTCGGAGTGGGTGCGAGCCGTGTCCGGGACCTGTTCGAGCAGGGCAGGCGTAATGCCCCGTGTATCATCTTCATCGACGAACTGGACGCGGTAGGGAGAACGAGAGGCGCAGGATACGGTGGCGGTCATGACGAACGGGAACAGACCCTGAATCAACTACTGGTTGAGATGGACGGTTTTGACTCCAAAGACGGGGTTATTATTTTGGCTGCCACGAACCGGCCGGATGTGCTGGATCCGGCTCTGCTCAGACCTGGCCGTTTTGATCGGCAGGTGGTGGTGGCTATGCCGGATATCAAGGAACGGGAAGCCATCCTCCAAATTCACGCAGCCAAGATACCCTTGGGTTCTGATATAGACATTGCCCGGATTGCCCGGGCAACTCCGGGTATGAGCGGTGCAGACATTGCCAACCTCGTGAACGAAGCGGCCCTTTTTGCCGCGCGTAAGGATAAAACCAAGGTAGAGATGCCTGATTTCGAGGAAGCCCGGGACAAGATCCTCATGGGTGTGGCCCGAAAAACCTTGGTTATCTCTGATAAGGAACGGCGCATGACCGCTATCCACGAGGCAGGACATGCGTTACTGCACTATTTTCTTAAAAACGCGGATCCCCTGCATAAAGTAACGATTGTTCCCCATGGGAGAGCCTTGGGTATGGCCATGTCCCTCCCGGAAGAAGATAGTTACAGCCGGACCCGAGGCTGGATCGAAGACCGGATCGTCATCTGTTACGGAGGATGGATCGCGGAAAGCCTCTGCTATGAAGAAACCACCACGGGAACGAAACAGGACATTCAGCAGGCTACAGACCTGGCCCGGCACATGGTCTGTGAATGGGGGATGGCTGAAGAACTGGGGCCGGTTGCCTATGGCCAAGAGGATGAACCTATTTTTCTTGGTAAGGAAATAGCCCGGCACAAGGACTATTCCGAGGCTACTGCCCAGCGTATTGATGGGGCAGTGAAAAAAATACTGGATGCTGCTCAGAATCAAGCCGAACAGATCCTGAAAACCCATAAAACAGAGCTTGAAAAGCTCGCTGAGGCGCTTATATCCCGGGAAACCTTAGTGGATGAGGAGATACGTGAACTCTTGAGTCTTCCTCCCCGGGGACATTCCCATGCCTTGATCGTTCCTGGAGGGGGCCTAGGGCATGCTGTCATAGCCAAAAATATCGAAGGGGGATGATATGCGAGGCTATCGGGTTGTAGTAGTCCTTGGGGTGATACTGGTTTTCACTATTCCGGGTCATACGCAGAATACCCCAGGAAAAGGGGATGGGGCGATAGCGGAAAAATACCTTGCCTGGGCACAAAGGGCCATGAATCAGGGACGTTGGGCCGAAGCCCTGGTTGGCTTGGAGCGAGGGCGTGATTTTTCTGATGCTTCTTCGGATATGGCTTATCTCCTTGCTTTGGTTCGATTCCATGAGGGTAAACCCCTGGCAGAGGTGCTTGAAGCGGTTCAGCAGGCCTTAGAAACCCGGTGTTGGCATGCCTATACTCCCGATGCAGCTCGGCTGCTTGAAGCGGAAACCTTGATCCAATTGCGCCGGTATGCGGATGCCCTGAATATACTTGCTCGTGTTTCCCCGAGCGTCGAGGGAATCTACCTCAAACTTCGTGCCTTACAGGGACTCGGTAACCGGGAAGCCTTCAGCCGGCTCATGGTAGAAGCTCTGAACACCTATCCACGGGATCCCCGTCCGTCTCGGCTCTTCTTGAGCCTTGCCCAGTATTGGCAGCCTGCAGAAGCCGAAGAGTACCTGGTGTCCTTAGTCTTGAAACGGCTGCCCCTTTTACTTGAGGCGGATGAAGACCTAGCCTATCTAGCTGCGCCCTTTATGAGGGATATTGGAGAGGCTCGCCGGCTTGTTGGGGCGTACCGTGGGGTGCATCGGGGAGTGGCTGGGTCTATTGCTCCGGCATTAAATCTGGGGCTTATTGATGGCAGGACCGCAGTGGATGAGCTTTTTTCCCCTTCTACAGAGAAAGAAACAAACAAGCTGGATAAAGCCCTGCTCAGTGCTATATGGAAACTCCTGAGGAACTATGAGGAACAAGACCGTTTTAGAAACAACCTGGTACAATTTTCGGGGTTTATCACTGAAGATGCGGATAAGGACGGCTACAGCGAGTCGAAAGTTCAGTATGAAGAGGGGATGCTCTGCCTTTATACCTATGACGGAGATCAGGATGGTCTGCCTGAATTGACCGTGTTTTTTGAGTCCGGGGTTCCGGTACGGGCTGAGGTAGCAGGAATGCCAGAATTTTCATATCAAACAGGTCCTTTTGCCGCTCCCTTAACCGCTCAGGAGCAGCGTATGGTTACCATTCAATGGGAACAGTACCCCGCAGTAGGAACGGCCCAGATGGAAGGGGTTCAGTACCAGCTAAAACCCTTTGAGTTTTTCTTTCTACCGATATACTTCAAGCGGCTGGAAAGCGGCGGCTTATGGTACCCGGAACGAGAACCTTTTACCAGGGGCATCTCAAGGCGGATGTTGATTGCAGATACGCTCTTTATTGAACGGCCTAGCAGGGAATTTGCCGGGGCCTTGGAACGGGTGGAATTTGATCAAGGTATACCCCAACGGGCTTGGGAATTTTTAGATGGCCGGATTATTTCAACCACCGAGTTCTATCAGGGACGCCCTCAGATGCAGCGAATCGATCTGGATGTAAACGGCCATTTGGAAACTATCAGACGTTTCCGGCCAAGCGGTGATGTTCCGCCGAATAATGCAAGCCCTTTGGACCAGTTGTTTTTTGGGAGCCGCATCGAAGTTTCTGAAAGCGATTGGGATGAAGACGGCCTTTTTGAATATGAAGAGCAGTACGTGTATGCTCATGAAGGCGAAGAGCCGGATCCTACGATTGAGAAGGTTCTGCGTTTTTGGGATATAGACCGGGATGGAATTCGGGAATTTTCTGATCAAATATCCTACCGCAACCAGAACTGAAGAGAATAGGCCCCGCATAGGGGATGGAAGGAGAGGTATGTACGGTAAAAGAAATTCCTTAGGGCTTTTATGGATAGTAGGGGTACTGAGTATTTCGGGAATGCCCCTTTCTTGTGTATCCCCGGCAACCAAAGAAGAACGGCTGGCCCCTCTGAAATTAAACGCTGAATTGAGGCTTGATGATATTAAGCGGTATGTTTCTGAGGATCCGGCTCAAGCCATTCATCTTATAGGAATCTATGAGGTCCTCTATGGACCTGCAAGTCCCCGTGCCGAGGACCAGGCCCTTGAGACTTTGGAAACCCTCAATGCCCTTAAAACAGCCGCTATAGACCATTTAAAGGCTTCTCAGGAAGCGGCCATTCAGGAAAAGCGCTGGGATGATGCGGCTTCTCTGTCTCGTTCTCTTTCCACCCTGGGTATTTCCGTAGAAAACACCGGAAACGAGCCGGATTTTATCCTTGCCTATGCGAAACAGCAATTAGCCGATGGGAATGATTTAGGGGCCTTCCTTTCAGCGGTTCAGGCTCACGGTTTACAGCCCCTCCAGTCTGATGATGCCCTGATCTTCCTTGAACGGGCAGTAGCAGTTAAGCAACGGCGTACGGCAGCTTTCTTTCTTGCCATTGTGGATCACGGGTACGAAGCATCAAACACCAGAGCAGAGGGAATTTCCGAAGAACTGAGGAGTTATGCCCAAGGGCAGGATACGGCAACGGATATGATTAAGGGGGTTGCCACGGTTCTGGTTGACCGGGGGATCCGGATTGAACGGGGCCGGGGAATCCCGGATAAGGTTTTGGGTTCTGCTTTTTTTGTGGACGCTTCAGGGCTGCTGATTACCAATTACCATGTTATTTCTAGTGAAGTAGATCCCACCTATGAAGGGTATTCCCGCATGTATATCCGCATGGGGGATGCTTCCAGTCCCCGGATACCTGCCAAGGTAGTTGGTTGGGATAAAGCCATGGATTTGGCCCTTATCAAAGCAGATTTAAAGGGAGATTATGTATTTTCCGTGGTAGACCGGATCATCCCCCAGGTGGGAGATACGGTTTATGCTATCGGTTCTCCTATAGGTTTAGAAAAAACTGTTACCTCTGGTATTGTATCTGCCCTGGGGCGCCGTCTCTTGCAGATTGGAGATGTGATTCAGGTAGATGCGGCGATAAACCACGGCAACTCTGGAGGGCCGGTGGTGGATAAAGAAGGCCGCCTGGTGGGTATCGCCTTTGCCGGAGCTGAACAATACCAGGGACTCAACTTTGCGGTTCCTGCGGAACGGCTTGCTGCAGCCTTGCCTGCTATGATGCAAGAGGGAAAGGCAGAGCGTCCGTGGCTTGGTCTTACGGTAAGTGAAACTGCCTCGGGAGCGGAGATCATCTATGTGGCCCCCTTTACCCCCGGAGCAGAACAGCAGATTAAAGAGGGCAGTTTCATTAAACGCCTTAACGATGAAACCCTGTATGCTCCCCAGGGGAGCCTTATCCCCGCCCTACAAGATATTTTGTTTCCCACTAGACCGGGAGAACTGGTATCCCTTGAAACCACTGACGGGAACCGGTATATCCTTAGGTCTGCTCCTCGGCCAGATGTCCCCCTCGCAGAGGCAGCTAAAAGAGATAGCCGGGAACGGATGACTGCTCCCCTCTTTGGACTCATCCTTGCCCCTTCCTTGGGAAGGTCATTTTCTTCGTCCTATCTGGTGAAAAGAGTGGTTCGGGGTTCCATTGCCGATGAAGCGGGCCTCTCCGAGCAAGACCCGGTATCCATCAAGGGTTTGCGTATCCATGAGGATGAGGGGTATGCGCTGCTGCAAATCAATGTAAAGAAACGCCGAATGGGATACCTGGAAACCTCTATGCAGCTCCCCGCTCTCTTGGCTTCCCCAGATACCTTATAAACCTCTAGCAGCGGTCTCAGGGATCAGGTTAAATTGAGGATCCTTCAAAGTAAACCAGGCCAGGGCGCCAGGAGTGCTTCGGATACGCTTATCTTCAAATATAAAAATGGCCTCTGCATGATCAACCGACTCAACCAAGGCCCGGCCTTTTTCATAGCCCAGAGCAAATGCCGCAGTAGAAAGGGCATCCGCATCAATGGAATGGTCTGCGATAATGGTTACCGACAGAAGGCCGTTAGACACCGGGTACCCGTCTTGGGTAGACAGGATGTGGTGATAGCGTTTTCCGTCGATTTCCGCATACCGCTCATACACCCCAGAAGTTACGATACTTTTATGCTGTACCGCCAGAATTCCAAGATAGGCCCCTCGGGTACTCAAGGGATTCTGGATGCCGATACGCCAGGGTTCGCCCTGTTGTTTGGTACCATAGGCAAATATATTGCCCCCCAGGTCGATGATAGCCCCTTTGATCCCGGCTTTTTGGAGGATCCCCGCCACTTCGTCCGCTGCATACCCCTTGGCAATGGCCCCCAGATCCAAGGCCATGCCGGATCTTCGCAAGAACACCGTTGCTACCTCCCGGTCAATCACCACATCCTGCCAATTAATGAGGGATAAGGTTTCTTCGATTTCAAGAGCCTCGGGAATTCGAGGGTATTCTGAACCAATGGCCCAGCGCTGTACCAAAGGACCGATGGTGGGATCAAATGCGCCTTCGCTTAATGCAGCGTACCTAAGAGCCTGTTCCAGCACTTCCATGAGATCCAAGGGGACCGGTACTGGGCGTATCCCTGCGTTTTTGTTGATCCTATCCACCGTAGTATCCGCCTTGGTGGCGCTCATGGTCAGCTCAATCTCCCGAAGACGGGAAAAGAGGGTTTCGTATATTTGAGGGGATCCTTGCTCGTACAGATTGATACTACAGATCGTTCCCAGGACCAATTCCGCCTGGGCCTGGGGAGGCTCGGTACAGGCAAGCAGGAGGCATACTGGGAAAAAAATCCAGATAAGTATTGATATCTTCTCCATAGTTATCCGATAAGCCTCACCGGGGCCCTCTGTATCTTCCCAGGTCTAGCGTATCCATACCAGTTCCATCTCAAAAACCAGGAAGCTATTTGCAGGGATAAGTCCGTTTCCCACCGCCTGTTCGCCGTAGGCAAGCTCCGGGGGGATAACCACCAGCCGCTTCTCACCGAGCTGCATATCCAGTACGGTTTCCTCCCAACCAGGGATGACCTTACCCAGTCCTACCTGGAATTCCAGGGGCCCCCCCTGAAAGTCGGAACCATCGAAAACCTTACCGGAAAGGAGCATTCCCTTATAGTTAAGAGCCACCATCTTACCCCGGGAGGGTTTGTCCCCAGTTCCTGCCTTCTGGATCATGTAGTAGATACCTGATGGGGAAAGGGTGGTATTAGGATATTTTGACTTAATTTGAGCAAGATCCGCATCCCGTTTTGCCTTGGTTTTGGTGGCGTTAGCGGCAGCGGCTTCTTTCAAGAGCTGATCAAAAGCGGCCTGATCCGCTTTGAAAACCTGAGCCTCATGGCCGTTACGGATAATGGTGATAGTATTGATCCGGTCCCCTTGTTTTATGGCATTTACCACTTCTTGACCCTGAACAACCTTACCGAAGACCGTGTGCTTACCATCCAACCAAGGGGTTTTTACATGGGTGATGAAGAATTGACTCCCATTGGTTCCTGGTCCTGCATTCGCCATAGACAAGACCCCTGGGCCGTCGTTTGAGGCTGGAATGGAATTCATCGGGGAACCGGTAACCTGGACCGCCGCTCCCGTTTCCCGAAGGGTCTCCTCCTTGGATCATAAAATTGTCGATAACCCGGTGAAAACGGAGGCCGTTATAAAAAGGGCCGGTTCGGGAGGTCTTCATCTTACCCTCTGCCAGGGCAACAAAATTACAGACCGTCATCGGGGTTTTCTGATATTCCAGACGAACCACTATATCCCCCCTGGTAGTGCTGATCCGGGCAAAAAGACCATTTCCCAAGGCAGCATCTGCGGGTGCGGAAAACAGGGTTTCGGCCATACCTGCCAACAAGTAAACCCCCATACTTAAGGTGGGAAGGAAACTCCTCCTTTTCATGACTCTAAGGCACCAATTAAAAATACGCATGGGTTTATCATACCACAAGGAGAAGGCCCTGACAATCTAAAGGTACGTT
>JAITAI010000082.1 GCA_031284195.1 Treponema sp. | reverse complement strand
ACGCCGAGTACCGGCCCAATAATCAGGAACATAAGCGGAATGGTGATTACCAGAGTAAAAAACGGCGCGATAAAGTTCTTTATCGCAGAAGGCAGGGTTTTTCTAAGGTACTTGTACAGGAAACTCGCTCCGTACACGGCAAAAATTGACGGCAGCACAGTACCGCTGTAACGGACCATGACCAATAGGTTCATACCCAAAAAGGTATTGACCGACCAGGGGCCAAAGGGATACTTTTCTACAATGCTTGGATAAACCAGCGCGCCGCCTATCACCATACCGACTATCGGGTCAAGACCGAAACGCTGGGCCGATGTGTATGCAATCAGAATTGGCAGAAAGTACATCAGCGCATCCCCTGCGGCATACAGTATCGTGTACGACATATCGCCGGAAGCGGCCCATCCGGGTATCGCGACGGTAAGTATCGCCAGCACCCCCTTGATGATGCCGATACCCATCAACCCAGCCAAAATCGGCGTAAACACCCCGCTGATCGTACCGATCAGCATATCCCCCAGGGACTGCTTTTCGCCCCCTCCTCCGGCATCGGCGACGCTGCCTGTGGGGGCTCCCAGTTTTTCCAGTTCCACAAATACCTCGTGTACATCGTTTCCGATGACCACCTGGTATAGACCGCCTGCTTTTACCACGCTGACTACCCCCGGCGTACCTTGGACTAGGTCGTCCGAGGGCTTTGCCGAATTGGCCAGGGTAAACCTGAGCCTTGTAGCGCAATGCACTACCGTCTTGATATTGTCCTTGCCGCCCACGCCTGCAAGGACGCCTTGCGCTGTTTTTCTGAAATCTTTGACCATAGCATGTTCTCCTGGTAGATCCGATGTTACCATCAGATATAGTCCGGTTTTATACAAAACCGGTATCAAAAATCAGGGCTATACTAACCCGTATTTTTTAAACGCTTTCGCTAGACCGGCCTTTCCGCTGGTATCGGTTACGTCATCGGCTATCTGTTTTAGGGCCTCGTCCGCATTTCCCATGGCAATCCCCACGCCGGCGCATTCCAGCATGGTCCGATCATTGTCGCTGTCGCCGATAGCAATGGCGTTTTCCCGGGGTATGCCGTGATAGGCAATCACCTTTTCAAGGGCCGCTCCCTTGTGTACTCCCCGGGGACTGATTTCTCCGCCCTTCATGTGCTGAATAGGAATGGAGTTACGGAACAGTTCGCACTCCCCGCCGAATTCCTGCTGTACCATTTCAAAGGTAAGGCCGTTGAATTCCATGAAAACCACCTTGCACACGTCCTCCTGGAAATCAGTTTCGCCATGCGCCAGATGGTGAAAGATAAACCGTATGAAGAGCCGTTCCATACATACCCGGGGATTCAAGGATATGCCGGTGTAGAGCCTGTCAAAATAGGACTTGAGGTAGGGGCTGGCAAGCACTTTGCTGGGAAGTTCAAGCATATACGGGGTTTGGCGCGCGTTAAAATAATCCCGCAGACGGAGGAGGGTCTTTTTTTCAAGAGAAGTATGAAAGAGGAGTTGAGAGGCCTGGCCCTGGCCTGCGGTTTCAATATACGCGCCTCCTGAACTGACCACCCCATCAAAACCCATCTTGAGTATGCGGCGGCTGATTTGTACCCGGGATCTTCCGGTACAGATATACAGCAAGTGCCCATTTTGCCGGGCTTTACGGCAGGCCCACCTTGCGGATAGGGGTACATAGTTGTGATTGGCCAAGGTGCCGTCAATATCCAGAAACACAATTTTTTGATTCATCTGGTTAAGCTCTCGGTGATCCGCTTGATATGCAGCGTCAGAAACAGGAGGTCGTTACACAAAGGTTCCCAGCCCTGGGTTTTTTGTAAATAGGCGCAGATCCGGTTACAGCACGCCGAGGCTTCGGGGTACCGTTTCGTAACCAGCGTGTATAAATCATCATCCCCGCTTTGGACTTTCTGATTCGGATGTACCGTATATCTGAGGACCAAATTCCGTAAGTGAATCACAAAAGGCATGACATCAAAGGCTTCTTCGTCAAAGGTGATATGAAAATATTCTTTGATGATTCCTATAATATCGTTGGTAATCGTAACGATTTTGAAGGTAGTGGACATATCCGCAGTGTCGATCTCCGCGTTGATAAAATGCAGCGCAATGTTGACCGCCTCGGATTCTGGAAATACAAGCTGCCGTTCTTGCCGGATGATGTCCAGGCCCTGCAGACCGGCTTTGAATTCCTGGGGGTAGAGGTGCCGGATGTCCCACTT
Organism: Treponema sp.; assembly: GCA_031284195.1. Taxonomy (GTDB): domain Bacteria; phylum Spirochaetota; class Spirochaetia; order Treponematales; family Breznakiellaceae; genus JAIRLU01. The sequence goes on along the minus strand of JAITAI010000082.1, from coordinate 1,126 downwards.
GAGGGGCGTAGGCATATCGCTATGTTCTTGGAAACGCTTAAAGACAATCGAAAAATGATCCGCCAGGGCCACCACCACGCTGGGATTAAGCGAGGTTTGCAGCAGTTCTTTCCCGCAATCCACCACCTTAGTGGCCAGGAGGATGTATTCATAGGCCAGGTCCGAGAGAGTATCCGCGAAGCGGCTCATCTGGACCGTATCCTGGGGGACAAAAACTTTCTCAATAAGACTGGTATTCACCATCGATCCGGGATTTGTCTGAAAACCGATACCTTTACCCAGTATAATTACTTCCTGCCCCCGGTCATTGGCAAGAATGATATTGTTATTGTACTTCCGAATATTTTTCATGTACCTTGTCCACATTGCAAAAAAAAACCCGAACCATCGACCGCAGTCTTGTCTTGCGGTACCGAGGTTCAGGTTATGCGTGCATGCACCCACTGCCGGAACCCCTGCTGGTCCGGGCAGTGAACATTCACTAACAATCCTTATATAACTTATTATATGAGATGTATTATAATAATTATGAAATACCCCTTAAAGAATGTCAACGATTTTTCTGTTTCAAATGTAATAGAATATGAAAGTTTCCCCACGGGCTCAAAGCATAAACCCCTTGGCCGCTGCTTCCCTGCGGGTTACTCCTCTTTTCATAGGCTCCGGGAAGGAAGGGCCTCGGATACCCTGGCATGTGCGGGGGCTTGCTGAAAAACCGCATCAGGCAACAGAGGCGGTTTCATGGGCCCCAACAGCCTATCCGCTACGGATTATAGGTAGGCAAATAGAGCGTATTTTGGGACAACTAGAGAACGCGTTTAGGCAGACATGGAACGTTTTTGTGAAGGTTCACACATAGCCTATGTGGAGCCTCACACATAGCCTATGTGAAGCCTCACACATAGCCTATGTGGAACCTCACACATAGCCTATGTGAAGCCTCACACGTAGGCTCTATGAAGGTTCACTGCACCTCCCCCGGCTGAATGGACAGGAAGTTAAGCCTATGATCTAAAGAAGGGAGTATCATGGGAGCAAGAAGGGTTTTTACCAGAGAGTTTAAGGAACGGACAGTGGAACTTACCCTGAACACAAACCGGTAGCAGCCGGAGATTGCCCAAGACCT
>JAITAI010000267.1 GCA_031284195.1 Treponema sp. | reverse complement strand
AGCGCGGCTATGACAAAAACACGCCAGCGCGCTTGGGCTTCCACATGGTAACCCTGCATCCCGGATGCAAGTCCGTGAGACCGGATATAGTCTAAGAGCAGGTTCACCGCATCATCTTTATTTCCATCTATATAGACCCCTCCGGTCCGTTCCGCAGCGCGCTGTAAGGGTTCACTGCGCCGGTAACTCCAAGGGGCTTCTTCTGTAGCAGGAAGCTCAATTCCTGAAAGGGCTTGCTGAGAAGGGACCGGTCCGCCTTGTTCTGTCCCAAACCCCACGGCGCTTATCCTGATCCTTTGAGCCAAGACCCGGTCTATGGCCGCGGAAAGGGTACCTGAAAGAGCCTCTCCATCGGAAAACAGAATGATCTCCCGGCTGGTGGGAAACCCATCCTGAAAGGCCCTGGACGCCGCGTCGATCAAGGCCTCCAGATTGGTTCCCCAACCGGTAATGGCGGAACCGGAAAGCCCTTCTAGAAAACTCACCAGCGCCCCGGTATCGTAGGTTAAAGGGACCGCCAGCACTCCCCAGCCTTTGCCCATGGCCGCTCCCAGGCGGATTTCTCCAGCAGCCTCTGCTGCTTCCCGGGCAATGCAGAGGGCCCGGTCAAGCCGGGAAAGTCCTTCTGGGGAATCTTGTACCTCCATGCTCCGGGAGAGATCCACCGCAAATACCATGTCCACCCCACGATGGTATTCCAGCTTCATCTGCTTCCCCCATCGAGGACCTGCCAAAGCGATGATGAGACAGGCAAGAAAGATTCCCCAGAGCAGGGAAGTCGCCACCGCGCGCCGCTGGAATTCCCTGATCTGCTGGGCTACAGGCTCCCCGGTGAAGTTTGTGGCGGCGATAAAACGATCCAGGTAGGGCCTGCGTCTTTTATAGTGCAGGACCTCTAGGATGATCAGGGGGATATACAGTACAAAACCGAGTAAGACCTGGGGCGTATCAAAACTCATAAAAAGGCCCTACCTCCATATCGGCGGATAAGCCCATGCAGACCTAAAAGAACCAGGGCGGCGATGATACAGATCTCCTGGAAGCCTTTAGTCCGGAGGGTGGTTCCTGAACGGCCTATGGTCATCTCCCCTTCATGAATCCGGGAAAAGGCATGGGCAAAGGCTTCCGCTGAAGGGGCTGGGATATAGGAACCTTCCCCTTTCCGGGCAATGGCTTTGAGGGTTTCCGGATCAAACCGGGAATCAAAGGTTCCACTCCGGCGCATCTTGGTGAGAGGGTCCACATAGTCAATAGGAACTTCTCCACCGTTTCCCACCCCGATGACCCAGAGGCTGACTCCCAATTCCGGCAGCAAGGCCGCAGCAGTCTCTGGATGGAGGGCCCCGGCGTTGTTCTCGCCGTCGGTGATGAGGACCACGGATCTGCGGGGAGCTGATGAATCCTTGAGATGCAGCGCGGCAATGGCAAGACCCATACCCAGGGCCGTTCCATCTCCCAATTCACCGATATGCAGGGTTTCAAGCCGGGAAAAGAGGCTTACCCGGTCAACCGTGGGAGGTAAGAGGAGGGCCGCGTCATCTCCTACTGCCACGAGGCCCAGGGCATCTGCAGGGCGGTTCATGGCAAAGGTACGAACCAGATCCCGAGCCGTATCAAAGCGGTTCTGATTTTCCATATCCCGGGCCGCCATACTGGGACTCACATCCACCACAAAGATGATATCTGCCCCGCGGCTGAGCCATAGGGTTTCGGTGAATATAAAAAGAGGGCCTGCCGCAGCAATAAACAGCAGGAATATGCCGGTAAGCTCCATCCCCCGAAGTAGCCGGATGAACCAGCGGAGCTTCTGAGGAGGCTCAAAGGGGATGCCTCCTGGGGGACCTAAAGGAATACGCAGGGTGTACCTATCCCTAAAAAAACGGGATAGGCAACAACTGGCGATCAGCGCCAACACGCCTCCCAGGATCAGGAAGGGATGTTCAAAGCCTATGGTCATACCTTACCCTTTTGCCGCAGCCAGGGCAGCAGGGCCAGCCGGTTCCGTTCCTTATCAGTCCGGTCCAAGGTAGAGGTAAAACCCTGCAGTTCCTCTAAAATCTTGAGTAGTTCCTGCTGGTTTATGGGGGTACCGCTGAAACGCAGGGCATCACAGCGACGAAAGATCCCGCACAGAAAAATCCCGGAAAGTATGCGGGTTACTGCTTCTGGTCTTTCCGGTTCCGGCAGCAGCAGGGGCGGCAGGGTTTTCAATTCCCCCGCATCCATAGCCTGGCAGGGCATACCTGTAAACAGGCTCAAGTAATGCCTAAACTCCCCAGATAAACGGCAGAGGATTTCCCCTGGACGTTCATCTTGCAGTGCTTTCCTTAAGTTCCGCAGGAGGCGCTTCATAGCCCGGATAAGTCGGCGCCGCCGGAACCGTTCCCGCATGTCCTGGAGATTATCCCTTCCCCACACTCGGAAGCCGATTCCCCCCAGGAGGATCCCCAAGATTCCCGCGGTACTTCCATATATGAGCAGGATCGTACCGGGAATCACCAGCGGAGGAAGGGGTTCAGAAAGTACTAAGCTTTCTTGCGTAAGCAGCGAGGCAATCCATACCTGCAGACCTGCAGTGGAAAGTCCCCGGGACTGCAGGTCCGGGATAGGCAGGTCCGGTAGGGTAAGAAAGCCCGGGGCATAGGCGACAAAATCAATAAGCAGCCGGGCCTGCCCCCCGCGGTTTTCCAGTTCAATCCGCTGAATGACCAGATCCTTTTGTTCATTTAGGGCCTTAAGCAGGGCTTTTTCCACGATAAAGGGCTGAAAATCTCTGGATGCCGGACCCAGGGGTACCACCAAACGGCCGGGATCCCCCACAAAAAGGGTTTGGGGGATGAGATAGGGCGTATCCGGCGGCATTGCTCCGGGAGACCCAGCGCCTGCTTGGGGGAATCCGGTCTGCAGGGCCGCCGCCAGGAACCCTACAAGAAAAATCCATACCTGTACCTTCATCGCGGTCTATCCTGGTTAGGATTTCCGGGGTCCCCGGGGTCTAGGAATTCCCCGGTTCCCAAAGAAGCGGATAAGCTTAGCAGAAGCATCATCCTCAGTGGATATATACATGAAAGCAGCGCCACAACCCCGGCATATCTTCTGCCATGCGCTGCGTCGCTGTTCATGCCACGCAGACCAGGCAGAACAGAAACCTGGGAAGGACCCGGGTACCTGATAGGCAAGTCCGGTCTCAGGGTCCTCCAGAGAGATAAGCCCCATCCCGGCCATATCCCTATCCAAGGGGTCCTCTATCATTAAGGCAATGACATCATGCTTACGGCAGAGGTTTCCCAATTCCTGCTCCCAATGCACACTGAGAAAATCTGAAATCACCACCACCAGGGTCCGTTGTTTCAGAAACCTTCCCAGCCCTGCTAGAGCCGCTCCGAGATCGCTTCCCCCTGCCTTGGGTTTAATGGAGAGGGCACGGCTTATCATCGCCATGATATGGGCTCTTCCCTTCCGGGGAGGGAAGACCTGGGTAATGGCCCGGTCAAAAAACAAGGCCCCCACGCTCTGACCCGCCTGTTCTGCAGACAAGGCGATTAAACTGGCGGACAGGAGTCCCTGGTCATAGCGACTCATCTGGCTGCTGCCGCAATACATAGAAGCGGAGCAATCCAAAACCAGAAATACCGTCATCTCCCGTTCTTCCCGGTAGAGTTTTACATAGGGAGTTCCAAAACGGGCGCTCACATTCCAATCTATGGTCCGTACATCATCCCCAGGTTCGTAATGCCGGACCTCATCCGCCTCAATCCCCTGGCCTTTAAAGATCGAACGGAAATCTCCAGACAAGAGCTGTTCCGCTAAAACTACAGGGATCAAGGGAAAGGTGCTTATTTTGTGTAACAGTTCAGTACGATCCATGAGGATTCCTTTTTATTAGGTCTCCCTAATACTAATCGAGGGGCGTATTTTTTGCTATTTCTATATGAAAAAATGCAGAAAAAATCTCCGGCTATCCAATCCCGCCAGCGGGCTTAATGCCCCTGA
>JAITAI010000140.1 GCA_031284195.1 Treponema sp. | reverse complement strand
GTACCGCATACCGGGCAATGGGGATTGACCGCCAGTTGTACCTTCCGAAACTCCATGGTGAGAGCGTCGTACGTGAGGATGAAGCCATTGAGAAGTCCTTCCAGACCCAGGAGGTATTTCAAGGCTTCGGTAGCTTGCAAGGTACCGATGACCCCTCCCATTACCCCCAGAACCCCTGCCTGACGGCAGGTAGGAACCTTGTCCGGTGGAGGCGGGTTTTGAAACACACAGCGGTAACACGGGCCTTTCCCCGGGATATAGGTCAAAAGCTGCCCCCGGAACCGGATGATCCCTCCATGGACAAAGGGTTTTCCCTGTATCACACAAGCGTCGTTGATGAGAAATTTGATAGGGAAATTATCAGTTCCATCAATGATAAAATCGTAATTTTTATCATTGATAATATCCGTGATATTGGTGGAGTTGATCCATTCGTGGTAGCTTACGACCTCCACATCACTGTTCATTCCCTGCATGGTTTCTTTTGCAGACTGCACCTTGGGTTTTCCTATATCCCCGGTAGAGTGGATGATCTGCCGTTGCAGGTTAGAAAGATCCACCACATCCGCATCGGCAATACCAATAGTACCGACCCCTGCAGCAGCCAGATACATCGCTGCCGGGGCTCCAAGGCCTCCTGCACCGATGATAAGCACCCGGCCTTCCATGAGTTTTTTCTGTCCCTTAACACCCACCTCTTTCAGGATGATGTGCCGGGAATACCGTTCCAGTTGTGCATCGGTAAAAGCCATAGGGTCTCCTTCTTCTATACTATAAGATACGTTAAAACAACGGTGCTTTGCGCACCGCCGCTGGTCAAATCACTTTACCCTAGTCCGCCTTTGATGACCAGGAGCCGGTAGGTGCCGTCTTCGTTTTGGCTTACCTTGAGCACTTTGTGTCCCTCTTCTTTGAGACTCTGGGGAACATTTTGAATCGGTTCCCCCTGGTTAAGCCGCACTTCCAGTACCTGTCCGTCTTCCAGTTCATCGAGGGCTACCTTGGTTTTGACAAAGGTAACCGGACATACCACGGTGGTGATGTCCACCTGGGCAGCTATGGGGGGCTCCTCCATCTTCATTGGAGGGCCTCGGATGCGTAAAGAAGAGCTTGACGCCTGTCCGGGTGTGAGACACGACGGAGCGCTGCGTCGCGCCTCAACGGAACGTTACATCGCGCCTCGACGGAGTGCTGCGTCGTGCCTCGATGGAACGTTCCATCGTGCTTCGACGGAGCGTTACGTCGTGTCTCGACGCAACGCTGGTATGAGGATAAGACAGGACGCCGTACTTCCGGTACCTGTCCGTCTTCCAGTTCATCGAGGGCTGCCTTGGTTTTGACAAAGGTAACGGGACATACCACGGTGGTGACTTGGGCAGCTATGGGGGAATCTTCCATCTTCATTGGAGGGCCTCGGTAAGTTTTTTTTGTAAGATTTCAGGACCAACCCGGCTGAGGGTTTTCCCTAACCGTTCCCCGCTCTGGGCATAGGCTGCAAAAAAACCGAGCACCGTATCTGCTGCCTTAAACACCTGGTCCTTTTCAAAAAGGATGGGGAGCAGGTACATCCCCGGTTTAATGGTATTGCCGAACATGCCTCCAAAGGACAAAAGATAGCCCTTTCTTCCCTGCCAAGCATCGGAAGGACAGGATTTGACACATTTCCCGCAATACACACACCCTGCGGCATTAAACGAAAGGGTGGCTTGGTTCACGGTAATTACCTTGGCAGGACAGACCGCCTCACAGAGTCCACAATAGGTACAGGCAGTACCCTGCCAGTCAGGGAAAAGTCCTCCCTTCACGCCCAGGTCATTTTCCTCGGCTTTAAGGCAATTGTTCTTACAGCCGGTGATACCGATCTTGAACTTGTGGGGCAGTTCCTGTCCGAAATAACGGGCGTCCAGTTCTTGGGCAAGTTCAGCGGTTTCAATAAGCCCGCTCGGACAGATGTGGGATCCTTGGCATGCAGTGATGGTTCGTACCCGGGGACCGCAGGCTCCGGGCTGTAATCCAACAGTGGCCAGTTCTCGTTTTATGACCTCTATATCCCCCAAGGCGACAAAGGGGATCTCCACTCCCTGCCGAGAGGTAAGATGAATATATCCATGACCGTACTGGTTCGCGATTTCACTGATTTTCGCAAGTTTATCCGCGGTAAGATGCCCCCCAATCACCCGGAGACGGAGCGAGAACCGGTCCTTTTGCACTTGCCGCATGAACCCTCCTTTTTTGAGGGTCCCGTAATCAACCTCTGCCATACTGTTCCTCCATGCTTATAACCTTTCTTGTTTTGTGGTACTTGAAGCTTTTGCCCATCCTGACCTGGTACGCAGATCCTAACGCTATAGGCAAGGAACATAAAAGTCCCTATAATAATGCTATATGGTAGCAGATCAGGGTAATAAAATCTATCGGTTCAATAGGATATTAATACAGCAGTTCCCATCGCGCATCATACCAGGATACGCCTATGGATTATAAGCAAGCAGGGGTACATCTTGAGGAAGCCTACCGGGCCGTAGCCCATTACCGGGAATTGGCTGCCTCTACCCTGCACCCTGCCGTGCTCGGAGGGATCGGCAGTTTTGCCGGTCTTTTCTCCCTCAAGGACTGGATTTCCGGGGATCAAGCCCTGGAGGAACCGGTCTTGGTTTCAGGCGCTGACGGAGTCGGTACTAAACTGGAACTGGCCTTCCAAATGAAGCAATACCATACCGTGGGGATCGACTGTGTGGCGATGTGTGTTAATGATATCCTCTGCCATGGGGCACGCCCCCTGTTCTTTCTGGACTACCTGGCCTGTGGGAACCTCGATGCCCAGGTAGCCGCGAAAATCGTACAGGGGGTGGCAGTGGGATGCCGGGAAACCGGAGCGGTTCTCTTGGGAGGTGAAACTGCGGAGATGCCTGGTTTCTACCCCGAAGGAAAGTACGATATCGCGGGTTTTGCCCTGGGAATCGTAGACCGTAAACGCTTGGTAGAGGGCAGCAAAATCCAGGAGGGTGATGCCCTCATTGGTATTGCCTCTTCAGGGGTCCACTCCAATGGTTTCAGCTTGATCCGTAAGGTTCTACCTGATTGGGAGGAAGATTTCGGCGGTATGCCCATTGGGTTTGCCCTCCTGGAGCCGACCCGGCTCTATGTCAAACCGGTCTTGGGTCTCATGGAACAGCTTGAGATTCGAGGTATGGCCCATATCACCGGTGGCGGATTTTACGAAAATATCCCTCGAATCTTCTCGGGTCGCCCGCTGAAGGCCCTGATCCAGGAAGGAACCTGGCCAATCCCCCGGATCTTCGCTCGGATTGCCTATGGTGTTGCCGGAGGGAGTCTTACGGGGTCAGCAGCAGTAGAAGCAGGAGCGGGGTTACTTAAAAGCAGCGGGAACCTCCACAGGGTCCTCTTTAATACCTTTAATATGGGCATTGGGTTTGTCCTGGTCGTGGCGCCTGAAGATCGCCTCAGGGCAATCGAATACCTAGATAGTCAAGGGTACCCGGGATGGGAAATAGGCAGGGTCGTTGCCTCAACCAGTCAAGATGAAGCGCTCGGCTTTATCTAAGCCCGGTAATGGTGAATTGGTGCGGATTGTGGTGTTGGTTTCCGGGAATGGGACTACCCTTCAAGCCCTGATCGATGCGGAACGCCAAGGATGTCTCGGTGGAGGAAGTATTGAGGCGGTTCTTACGGACCGGCCAGGGGTGTATGCCCTGGAACGGGCCAAGGTTGCGGGAATTCCGGTATATACAGCCCAGGACCTACCAGGAAAACCACAGCAGGAGCTTTCAGACTGGATCCTGCATATTGCCCGGACCGTAGAAGCGGATCTCATCATTTTGGCAGGCTTTCTTTCCATCCTGGCGGGAGACCTCCTCAAGATGTATCGGGAGAGGATGATCAACCTGCACCCCAGCCTTTTACCCGCATTCGGGGGACAGGGGATGTACGGGGAACGGGTTCACCGGGCGGTATTGGCAGCAGGAGCAAGAGAGTCGGGTTGTACGGTTCATATAGTGGATGCTGGTACGGATACAGGGCCGATCCTGCTTCAGCGCCGGGTTCCGGTTTTGCCTGGAGATAGTCCCCAGGATCTAGCGGAACGAGTTCACCAAGCAGAACAGGCCGCTATCGTGGAAGCTGCGGCGTTCCTGGTAAGCCGGATCCGTCAGGAACGGATAATCCCCTAAGATGTACGCTTTGCGGCAGTTTCAAAATGGCAAATTGTGAAACTGCCCTCTTCTTTGCGGTATCAGGAATGGGTAAAATCGAACTTGTTACACTTGGAGGTGGTTTCATGACAAATCGTCATGTTGGGAGTATACTTAAGGAATATGAGCACCATTATGGCAGCAGTCCTTGTCTCTGTACTGGCCTCTCTATGTACCGGGTGTATTGATGTGTATCAGCATAGCACCAGAAGATCCCAGAATCGAGCAGAACACCTTGAAGATCACCGTTTCTAAGATGATGCTGGAAATGGCCAATGGTATGGCCGATGAACCCTTGGATTATGACGCCTGGCTCGAAACGAACAGGGGAAGCACAGACATCGATACCTACGGTACCCTCAATGCCCGTATCGAAAAGGTCAATAACGACCTGGATTTGGGCTATTTAATCACCATGAACCTGAATTATACCGATAAAACAAGCAGGGAGACCCTCGATGGGGAGATGGATTTCATTCCTATGTATCCTAACAATCATACTGAAATGCATATTACCGCATTAAGCAATGATGAGGATAGGGAAGCTCATGAAATGGCCTTGGCCTTTTTAAGTACCGGGAAGTACCGGCTGTCTATGAGCAAAACCTGTATCGGTACGTTAAAACGGGTTGTTATGGCGGCTGCGGCTGAAGAGCTCGTTGAAATAGCCTACATTGATATGGGTGATGCCTATCTCATTGAAATACCGGTTCTCTATTTTTTTAGTAACGATATAACCATCCGATTGTATTCGGTATAAGTATGGGGTTTTTCATATACTGAGAGGTTTTTGCAAAACCAGCCAAAGTACTGGTTTTTCTTTTATCAAAAGGTCAGATTTTGAAAAAGCCTGGTGAGTTTATGTTAATGAGGAGGACACTATGAAGAAACGGGCACTTATCAGCGTGTTTAATAAAGAAGACATTACCGGTTTAGCTTCTTTTTTGACCGCATCAGGATGGGAAATTCTCGCCACCGGCGGTACTTTCCGGTACCTGCAGGAGCAGCAGATTCCGGTGATTGATGTCGAAACCGTAACCGGTTTTCCCGAATGCCTCGACGGCCGGGTCAAGACCTTGCACCCTGCCATTCATGCCGGACTTTTAGCCAAGCGTCAGGATCCAGCGCATCTGGAGACCCTGGAAAAGGCGGGTTTTGTCCCTATTGATCTGGTTTGCGTCAACCTGTATCCCTTTTTTGAAAAGGTTCATGCCGGACTTACCCATGAGGAGACCTTGGAATTCATTGATATCGGGGGAACTGCTATGCTGCGTTCAGCGGCGAAGAATTACCATGATGTGATCGTCCTCTCGGATACTACCGACTACCCAGAGGTAATGGCAGCGCTCAAAGCAGGGGACCTGTCCCAGGACCATCGTAAAGCCCTGGCAGGTAAGGCGTTTGCCCTGATTTCTGCGTATGACGGGGCCATTGCCCGGTATCTCTTGGAGGAACCCTTCCCCGCCTATTTGCCCTTGTCCCTGAAAAGGGTCCAGGTCCTTCGGTACGGTGAAAATTATCATCAAGCCGCTACCCTGTATTGCCATGCGGCGGATCCCGGGGCTTTTGCGGCTATGCAACAGCTTTCAGGTAAAGAGTTGAGTTATAACAACATCCGGGACTTGGACCTGGCATGGAAGGTAGCCTGCGCTTTCGGCCTTCCCGTGGATGGGACCCCTCCTTTGGGAGAAGCAGACCTGGTCAAGCTCGTGCCAGAATTCCCCAAGCTGCCCCCGGTTTGTTGTGTGGCGGTGAAGCACAATACTCCCTGTGGTATTGCCCTTGGGACGAGCTTGATCGAGGCATATACCAAGGCGTATAACTGCGACCCGGTGTCTATCTTCGGCGGTATCGTGGGCTGTAATGCACCGGTGGATGTTCCAACCGCGAAGAAACTGGTAGAACTGTTTTTGGAAATCATCGTGGCCCCTGATTTTGATGCGGAGGCCTTAGAAATCCTGAAACAAAAGAAAAACCTCCGGATCATGAAGGCGTCTTTCAGCCCCCGGCAAACCAAGGAGTATATTTCCGCGGATGGGGGCCTTTTGGTACAGGATACGGATCAGAAGCTGCTGGAACGGTGGGAATTGGTAACCAAGCTCGCTCCTAACCCGGAAGATATAGCGGATATGATCTTCGGCATGAGGGCAGTACAGTACGTTAAATCCAATGCGGTGCTGGTGGCAAAAAACCGGGCAGCGCTGGGTATAGGCGCTGGGGAGACCAACCGGATCTGGGCTGCAGAGCTGGCCCTGAACCGGGCCCAGCGGGTCATTGTGGCCACTGCAGTCGCGGGTACTGACGATGGTGCGGCTCCTCGGGTTCTTGCTTCAGATGCCTTTTTCCCCTTCCCCGATGTGATTGAAGCGGCCGCGTCCGCAGGGATCAAGTCCATCATACAGCCTGGAGGTTCCCAGAACGACCAGCCTTCGATAGAAGCCTGTGATAAGTTGGGACTGGCCATGGTCTTTACTAGAACTCGGCATTTTAAGCATTAAATCGCCTGCGGGTGTTCTTATGAGGAGCAGCCGGTACAAAAAAAGAACAAGGGATTACTATCCTTGGGAGGGGCTTTTTTATACCCCTCCCCAGGGTTTTTATGTGCTGTGGAGCGTATCCCCCTCTTATCCTTCTATGCTACCTCCCAGGTATACGCCGGTCATCTCAAGCTTTTTTATCCCCTTTTACCATTGCTTCCCTGTTTCCTCTCCAGAGAGGGCTTTGCTTATAGAGAATCCTCTTCCCACCTCAGAACTTCATGCCCGCTTAAGTATTCCTCTCCCCTAGATAGCTCGTGATAATAGAACCTAAGGAATTCTCATGGATCCGGACGATTTGCATCTCCCGTTCCACGCTGGCAGGGGAATCTGAAGCATGGGCCGTATTCACCATCACGTTACTGCCGAATTCCCGGCGTACCGTACCTCCTGGCGCTTTGAGCGGATCCGTAGGACCGAGCACATCCCGGATCTTCTGAATCGCCTTTTCTCCTTCATAGATCAGGATCATACATTTCACATTCCCCGGTTGGCGGATATCCTCTATGGGACAAGTATTCGGCTTGATGCCTGACATAAACCCGATGATCTGGGCGAATTGATCCTTAGCGTATTCCCTACCCACATGCTCGGTTAGGGCCTTTTCGGTTTCATCGCTCAACTGAAGTGCAAACTCCTGTTCAAGCAGGGCTTTGGCCTTTTTTCCAAACCGAGGGGCCAGTTTTTCCTGTAAGGCCGCCTCTACCGGGCCATAGAATTCCAGGGCTTCAGCCAATGAAAACCGGTGTACCTTGACCCCTACGATCCGTAAGCCGGTCCGGGAGAACATATCAATGATGGTTCCGGGTTTGGATGAAGCGTATTGCCAATTATCCGGCTTAATAATGACCAAGGTCCGCTCAATTTCCCTCGGATCAGGGTAAAAATTTATTTTGATGATGTTCTCCTGACCTTTAAGAAACCGGGCAAAGAGTTTCAGTTCCTTATCTGCCCATACCTGATCCCGGGGGGTCATCACCGCAGGCTCAAAATAGGTAACCTGCTCAGGCCGCTCTGGATCGACGATCAGGTCCGCATAGGTATCCCGGATGGTTTCTGCGGTAATAGAATCCAGTTCCCGGTGTTCCTCATACAGATGACCGCAGATGGCGGTCAGTTTTTCACAGGGTTTCTCGCCTCGGAATAACAACACCAAGACCAGGTGCTTCCTAGCACCTACAGGGGCAAAGTTCCGTTCGGTATAATCCGCCAAAAGGGTAGCGGAACCGGTGTAATTCTGTTCCCGTAAGATCGCCCCATAGTCCTTCACGAATGCTTCGTCTGGGGCTATCATCTGGGCTCCTACCAGTTCCAGATCCACTTGGGAAAGCAGCCGGGAGATAATGCCGCCCGTTCTGCTTTTAGCAACCGTATAAGGGGTTACCATGACGTATGAGAGAGCTTGTTCCATAATACACCTCCGGGACTGAGTATATCCTTTCTTTTGAAAGCATACCAGATAGCAGCCGGGGAGAGACCCCGAAGCCTGGGGATAAGGTTTCCCATGCCCGTGGGATAGGCTTTCCCACGCCTAGGGGATAGACCCCTTCTGATGGAGGGATGGTATTGGGATCCAAAGCAGCCACCCAGGACTGACGCGTGATCCATGAGGCCCTGATTGGTCATTACAGACCCGGAGGCGAGGACTTGACGCACCCTAACGGAGTAGCCTATGCTCATTTTTAAGGTTTATTGATGATTTTGATCATAACAGCTCCACGATGCTGGAGACGAGGCCTATGGTAATTGCTATCGACGGCCCTGCAGGTTCAGGGAAAAGCACCATTGCCAGGCTTTTAGCGGAACGGTTGGGGTATACCTATGTAAACTCAGGGGACCTCTACCGGACCATTACATTGGGTTGTCTACGGAACCATACGGATCCCACCGACCCTGAGGCTGCCTTGAATTACGCAAAACAGGCGGCTATTACCTACCAAAACGGAGCGGTTTATCTGGAAGGGGAAGATGTATCAGCCCTCCTCCATACCGATGTTATTGACCAGTATACTGCTCCCCTGTCGGGGATCGTAGCGATCCGTCATGTAGTGAACGGCCTCATCCGAAAGATTGCCGGAACCTTGGATGTGGTTGTGGAAGGACGGGACATGACCACCGTGGTTTTCCCCCATGCAGAACATCGTTTCTATTTAGACGCCTCCCTCGAGGAACGGGCTAAACGGCGCTATGAACAGGGCGTATCGAAGCTCAGCCTCGAAGCAATCCGGGAAGCCATTGCCCAGCGGGATGGCATTGACCGCGATAAAGCCGAAGGAAGCCTGAAAATTGCTCCGGGAGTTATTGTTTTTGATACTTCGCTCTTGACCATTGAGCAAGTTTATGACAAATTAATAAAGAATATCACCATAGAAGGATCAACCATGGCCCAGATGGAAGTGGAATCGGACACGAGTCCGATGGATGAGTCGAATAACTCCGCCGACAACATCCAGACACAATTACAGGAAGAGTATCTTAAATCCCTTGAACAATTGGAAGAGGGACAGATCGTTGAGGGAAGCGTTATTCAGGTTACCCAAGATCAGGTATTTGTTGACGTAGGTTATAAATCGGAAGGCAAGATTCCGGTTACTGAGTTTACGGAAATTCCCCATGTAGGGGATGCCGTATCGGTTATTCTCATTACCAAAGAGAATAAACACGGAGAAGTGATTATTTCCAAACAGAAAGCGGATGTCAAGCTGTTTTGGAGAAATCTCAGGCAGGCCTTTCAGGATCATACGCCGGTGGAAGGAACCATCGAAAAGCTCGTCAAGGGCGGGTATGATGTTAATCTTGGTGGAGAGGTCCATGCATTCCTCCCCATTAGTCAGTCAGATGCCCAAAAAGTGGATAAACCGGAAAAACTCCTGGGTATGACGGTTTTGTGTTATGTAGAGCGTCTTTATTCCGACGGGAAGGTCAATATTGTGGTCAATCGCCGCAAATGGCTTGAGGAAGAGATAGAACATAAACGGGACGGCTTCTTTGAAAACACCCCTATCGGAGCTGATGTTATCGGTACGGTCAAAAGTTTTACCTCCTTTGGGGCCTTTATCGATCTTGGCGGCTTCGATGGGCTCTTACATATCAACGATATGAGCTGGGGCCATGTAACCCGGCCCAAAGATTTTGTGCGGAAAGGCCAGGAGATCTGCCTCAAGGTGATCCGCCTTGATCCAATTGAGAAGCGCATCAACCTGTCCTTGAAACACTTTACCGACGACCCGTGGGTTCATTTTGAAGATAAGTACCATGTAAATGATATTGTCCGGGGAAAGGTTACGAAGCTTACTGAATTCGGGGCCTTTATCGAATTAGAGGAAGGGATCGAGGGCTTGGCCCACATTTCTGAGTTTTCCTGGATCAAGAAAATTCAGCGGCCTGATGAAGTGGTTAGCATCGGGGATGAAGTGGAATGTATGATCCTCGGCTATGATCTCCAGGCCGGAAGGGTTTCGCTGGGCTTGAAACAGGTTACTGCGAATCCCTGGAACAATATGGAGGATCGCTATGCGGTAGGAACCCGTTTAACCAGAAAAGTGGTGAAGCTCACCAATGCGGGCGCCTTTATTGCGTTGGAAGAAGGGATTGACGGCCTCCTCTTGGGAGAGGATATTTCCTGGACTAAAAAGGTAAAACATCCGGGTAGTGAACTCCAAGTGGGTCAGGACGTCGAGATCATGGTGATCGGTATTGACCGGGAAAACCGGAGCATCCGACTGGGGATCAAGCAGCTTACAGAAGACCCGTGGCAGAGTTTTGCCAAAGCCTATAGACCAGGTTCCCTAGTGGAAGGGGATGTGTCTTCGGTTACGGATTTCGGGATTTTTGTGCGGGTTCCCGGAGGTATTGAAGGGCTGATCCATAAAACCAACCTCCCTGAAAGCCGGGAAGAAAGTGCGGATGAAGCGCTCAAGAAGTACCATGTAGGGGATAAGATCAAAGCGGTGGTGCTGGAATTGCAGCCTGATAAGCAAAAAGTAGCTTTTTCCATCCGGGATTACCAGAGGAAGATACAGCGGGAAGAGCTTTCCCGGTATATTGCCGCAGAGGAATCCGATGGTTCCACCTTTACCTTGGGAGATTTTTTACGGTCTAAGAGTAGTTCTTAGAAAACTATCCTAGTATGCTGTCCCAGATTGACGTCCAGAAATTTAATACCCTGATTGAGATTAATACCCTCATTAATTCTAATTGTCAGGACGCTCATTCGTTAGTAACCCAAATTCTTGATTCTGCAACCCAGCTATGCGAATGTGAGTCTTCGAGCTTACTCTTGCTCGATCGAGAGAACGGAGAGTTGTACTTTGATATTGCCCTGGGTTCCAAGGGTAATGAAGTCAAAAGGTTCACCGTAAAACTCGAAGAAGGAATCGCCGGCTGGGTTGTTCGGCATAATAAACCGGTTATCATCAACGATGTACTCAACGACAAGCGTCATCTGCAGAGCATTGCCCAACAGATCGATTATCCCTCCCGGACTATGATGGCGGTGCCGATGCGGGTTAAGGATCAGTGTATCGGGGTTATTGAGCTCATCAATAAAAAAAACGCCCAATCTTTTGTTCAGGATGATCTGGAATGGCTTGAAATATTCGCCAATCAAGCGGCTTTGGCTATTGTCAATGTTCAAAACATTGAAAAAGCTCGAGACGAAATTCAACACTTACAGGATCAGCTTAAAAAGGACCAAGGGTATCATACCATGATAGCTAAGAGTCCGATCATGACCGCGAAGCTTGAGATCGTGGATCGGATTGCCAAAACCGATTCATCGGTACTTATCCTGGGGGAGAGCGGGGTAGGGAAGGAGCTCTTTGCTGAACAGATACACCTCCGCAGTCTGCGGAGTACTAAACCCTTCATACGGGTAAATTGCGCGGTCATACCGGAGGGGCTCCTCGAAAGTGAACTCTTTGGCCATGTGAAAGGGGCCTTTACCAGTGCTATTGCAGACCGGCGAGGCCGTTTTGAGTTGGCTGAAGGGGGGACCATCTTCCTGGATGAAATTGGAGACCTCGCCTTACCTTTGCAGGCTAAGTTGCTCCGGGTTATCCAGGAGAAAACCTTTGAAAAGGTCGGTTCTGAAACGTCAATCACGGTCAATGTGCGTATTTTAGCAGCTACCAATAAGGATATTGAAGCCTTGGTAGCCAAGGGGGAGTTTAGAAACGATCTGTATTATCGGCTGAATGTCTTACCTCTCTATATTCCGCCTCTTCGGCAACGGCCTGAAGATATCCCTGAGTTAGCGGCATTTTTTCTTTCCCAGGGTATGATGGAAACCAAAAAGCAGTTTGCCGGGTTTTCCCAGGAAGCTATGGACGCCATGCTTGCCTACTTTTGGCCGGGTAATATCCGGGAACTGGAAAATTGCATTGAGCGGGCCTGCGTGATTGGAAAAGACAAGTGGATACAAGAGGAGGACCTTTTCCTTAAAAAGACCGTCAACCCTTCATTTCAAGAAGCAGGAAGCCGGGATTTAAAGAGTGCCATTACCGTGTTTAAAGCCTATTTTATTCAAAAAATATTGGAAGAACATCATGGGAATCAAACCGAAACCGCTAAGGCCTTGGACATACAAAGAACCTATTTATCAAAGCTTATTAAAGAATTAAATATCCGTTTAAGTTAAGCCCGGGGATACCGGGGTAAGGACCGCTTGTTTTAATCGTAAGGAGGTAGTATCATGAGGGTAAGTATAGAACAGAAGGGACAAAAAAGGGTGAGAAAAAACATCGAGGAAGGGAATAAGTGATAGAATTGGTAAAATCCACAAACCATGAAGCCCTACAGCAAACCGGGGAAGCGGTCAGTATCGGTGAAGGGCTCAATCGGTTTATACAGCATAACCGAAAACCAATTATTTTTGGGGTTCTGGGTATTCTCGTGTTTTTGGTAGGGTTTATTGCTGTAGTAAGTATCAGGGATGCGCTTCAACAGCGGTCTTTCGGACAGCTTGAAGATTTTAATCAGCGATATGAAGTTCTCCGGATTGACCTGAATGAGCCTTCCAAGGCAGAGGATGTTCAGACGCTGGTGGATGAGCTTTCCCTCTTTGCCTCCAAGCATACCGGATATGCCGGGGCCCGGAGCTATGCACTTTTAGGAAGTATATACGCGGATAAGAAAACCTGGGAAGATGCGGAAAAAGCCTGGACCCATGCGGCCAACGTTGGGGCAAAGACCTACCTAGCTCCGGTCTCTTTATGTAATGCGGCGTTTGCTGCAGAAGAAGGGGGTAATATCCTTGGAGCCATTGAACTGTATCGCCAGAGTGTATCTCTCAAAGATACATTCCCTGCAGCTCCCCGGGCTCAGTTTTCCATAGGACGGCTTGAAGAGGTACAGAATCACCCTGAGGCTGCTATTGAAGCCTATCAGGAACTGCTCAATACATGGCCTAACGATACGGTATGGACCAGCCTTGCCCAAAGCAGGATTATATTCCTCAAATCCCGATAAAAAGTGAGTACTGGGATGTGCCGCAGCGTGCGTTCCCATTCCTTTTTTTGTGGTCTTTTAATATTCCTCTTAGAATGGCTTAGTTCATGCGGTATTGAGGATTATGCCTTTCTCTATCCTGTATCAGGCCGGGTAGAGGTTGAATTCAACTCTAAAGCTACCATTATGCTGTCTATGGCAGGGGCGAGTGAGTATTTTACTCATTTTACCATATATTACCGTATCTATATCAGCGCAGTTTCCCTCTCTGGGTATATAGGTCAAGGGGATCTTAGTACTTTAAACCCTACCTTGGATAGTGATTATAGGACATTTCTGCCTTATACATCCAATACCGATACGACGATCAGTACCTCCGTGGGCAGTCTTTTTAGAAATCGAAGCTACCAGGCCCTTACCGTGGAAGGAACCAATATAGAGGATCTCTTATCCCCCAATGCCCGTAATAAGACCCTTACCTTGGATTTTATCCAGATTCCCGGAACTATTCCGGTGTTAATTATTGATAATACCTCCTATAAGTTACAGCGTTCCACTGGTAACGGGCTTTTTAACCCAGTACCCCAAGATCGGTATTTTTTTAATAGTCCGGAATTGAATACCAATGCCAATGCTCCTCCTGTATCATCCTCGATAAACGCGGATGTGGCTGCCTTGTCCGGTACCACCGCAGATGTCCGCTACACCTATGTATCCTTGTACATAGTAGCAACCGGGATTGATCCTAATTTTTCACCGGTTTATAGTGCCCCCACTTTTATAGCGATCCTCCGGCTTCCTGACCAGGCATGAGGTAAATCTTTCGACAAATCTCCGAAACTTCTAGGATTCAAGACTGAATTTGGCATTTTGAAACAGCCTTTTGTAGTCATTTTTAAATTTTAAACAAATAATTTACTTTAT
>JAITAI010000119.1 GCA_031284195.1 Treponema sp. | reverse complement strand
TCTGTATTGCATCGTGCACAACATAGGGAAATGCGCGCCGCGCATAGGGAGCAGCGGGCCGCAACTGGCGGCGGGACACGGGACATAGGGCCGATGGGATTGGGAATATGGCTAGCGGTGACAGGGAAACTGCCATGATTTTCGTGTAATTAGGAAAATGGTCTCTCAGATTTTCTGCGGGGGAGCAATTGCTTTCCGCAGAAATACTAATTCGACAGTCTCGTTGAGACTGTCGGAAAAGTCCGCCAATAGACAAATAACCACTATATATGGAGTATAAAAAGAAGTAAATACGCTATATATAGTGCTCTATGACACCGAAAAACACTTATTCGACAGCCTCGTTATGCGCCGTGTCTGTAATAATACATTATCTATTACCAGATAATAGATTAAGTGTTTTCGGCATGACTTTTTTCATAATATAATATATTAACACACATATATAGGCAGTTGTTATTGGAACTGTAAAATATCTTATTATTAATATTATTGGGATCTTTGATTTAAATATAATATCAAATATAATCCCCATAATATTTAAAACTAATACAGTATGAACTGCATAAATGAAAAATGTTGCCTTTGACAAAGTATGATTAGGTTTTATCTTTCCTTTTTCTATTAAGGAAGACGTAATATTTATGGTACTTATTACCATTGCAAAAATAAAAATAGAACTGAAATAATTGTATGATGTTTGACCATCATAATCGTAATAAACAGACGGTAATAATGTTAAGAGTGAAATTAGATACCAAAACAATTTATATTTTCTTAATTCTAGAGTTAAATATTTTTTATAAATTCCAAAATATGCACCAAATGAAAAGAAAAAAATTGGACTTATTCCAAAACCTGGAATTGAAAACCATATTCCAGTATAATATAGGGAACCCAATAAAATAATCCCATATTTTTTTAAATATTTGCAAATTAAGTAAATTATCGGGGTTAATATTGTTAATACTATTAAAGTCTGTAAAAACCACATTGGCACACTAAATGGTCCCATATTCGGCTTTGGCCAACCAAGAATATTTGTTCCGGTTCCCCATGTATTATAATGCCAGAATATATTCCATATTCTTTTTTCAATTAATTCATTAAAAAAAATTGATAAACGATTCCAATTTCCATCTTTTTTTATTACACACCCTCCAATTATTATAAGCGGCTGAATGATTACATTGATAAGGTTCCATAAAACATAGGGGATCAATAACGACTTAATCCTGACTTTCAATTTATTTATATAAATTGTCTTATTCCATACATTGATGTTAAAGAAAAAAAGATATCCTGAAAAAAGAAAAAAGCCTGGGTTACAGATTAAAGCAATTTCTCTCACAACAATGCGGATCATATTATAGATATCTATACCGGAAAAGGCAGAATAATCTATTTCCCGCACGTGAACATTTTCCGGTAAACCAAAACTATGTATGAATATGACAAAAATTACCAGAGGAAATCTTAACCAATCAATTGTTTCATATTGTAAAAGCTGGTTGCATTTTAACCGAAAATTCTCCTTTTGTCAAGTACCTTTCAATTAATGTTTCTATAATATATTATCTTTTATAATTTGTCAAGTATTTTCATGAAAATTATTTGACAATATTTGGGCATAGTACATAACGTTCAGACTGTATGCGACATTCCAGTCCGCCTATAAAGTAATACATAGCATTACGGTAAGTAGGAACGTGGGTCGAGTGAGTCGTGGGATGTACCGGAAACGTAGTTGCTACGCCAACCCTAGGTGAACGTAACCTCGATACACCGTAAGGCAGCGTCGCCACATAATGTATACAGGCCTGTTATGCAAGCAACAGCGTCCAGTGTTTTTATATATCTTCAAACTATTTTTTATTCGAAAGTCTGGTTTAATACCCCGCCCCTTGGAGCGGAAAACTGGGGGTGTGGGGGATTTATTCCCCCACATGCGCAAAGATTTCAAGGAGAAACCTTCAATACCCCGGAGCTTGCTCCTGGGTTCTTAATTCGTTAATATACTTTTCAAAAAATTTCTGGATTTTATGTCGTCTAACGTTTCGGCTGTTTACGACGTTTTGCCAGTCCGAATAAGAGCCTTGCAAAGTAAAGACCAGGGCCAAAATGCGCCGGAATGAGCCGTGGGAAAGAGCGGTGGCAATGAAGTTACCGAAGTGACCGGCCTAGGTGAATGGAAACCGAGGGACTTTAGCCCCGAAGCGCACACAGTCCGCAGCGGCTTTGCCGCCGAGTTAAACGTAGCGCTCTCTTTACACCATTTTTTGGTTTTCCAACCAATGCGGCGGGATCTTTTGCGTCGAACCAAAGGTTTACACAAGGGTCTCCGCTGTCCGTTCCGTACCGGTTTATGCAATCACAACGTGCAGAAGTTCTCCCCACGGGCCAAGTGCCGCCCGTTTCAACTGCCAGCGGGTTGTCTCTGAAAAAATGTGCCTTCCGCCTTCCTCCGGTTCCGATATTCCGAAGCCTGGTGATTTTTCCAAGAAGCCGGGAGGTTTGGCCGGTTCTGTTTCTCCATCCCCTCATCTATAAGCCATCTCCGCAGCGCATCGTCCATCACCTCGATCTGTTCCCTTTCCGTCAGCTTCTCTGTCGCAAAGGCTGGCCCAAAGCCCCTCTTCTGGTATGCTTCAAACTTCCTATTGGGAATTACACACCTGGGTCTTTATTCGCTCCCGTTCTTGATTAGGTTAGGAAAAGCCATAGTCCAGGCTTGATCTTTTATGGGCTGCTCCCCACACTAAAGTATGCAGGATACAAGCGCTGCCTTTAAGGGCTTATATGATATCGTCTCACGGCTCAGATCCCCCGGAGGCTGTCCCTGGGATATGGAGCAAACCCCCCGCAGTCTCCGGGGGGACCTGATTGAAGAAACCTATGAATGTGTGGAAGCCATAGATGAACAGGATTCAGCGCATATTAAAGAAGAATTAGGGGACCTCTTTCTCTTAGTAACTATGCTTTCCTATATGCACCAGGAAGAAGGGCTTTTCTCGGTGGCGGATGTGCTTGCCGGAGTCTCGGAGAAACTCATCCGCCGGCATCCCCATGTATTTGGAGACCTCCAGGTCAGAGACAGCCGTGAGGTACTGGATAATTGGGCCCGGATCAAGGTGGAACAAGAGGGCCGGAAGCCTAAAGATTCCCTGCTGGATCAGGTTTCCCGGGCCCTGCCTCCTCTGGACCGCGCCTATAAGCTCCAAAAGCAGGCTGCCAAAGCGGGTTTTGATTGGCCCTGTATGGAGGGGGTGGTCCGTAAAATCGAGGAAGAATTGGGAGAAGTAACTGAAGCAGTAGTCTCCTTGAAAGGGCTTGCCAGGGATACGCCGGGGACGGGTGAATCCGCCACCGATGCAGTGGAAGCGGAACTAGGGGACCTGCTCTTTTCCGTAGTGAACCTCTGCAGGTTTTTAAACGTGGAGCCTTCGGTTGCGCTGCAGCGGACCAATGGAACCTTTACCAAACGGTTCAAATATGTGGAACAAAGCATGGGCGATATGGCGCAGGAGATGAACCAGGATAACCTGGCCCTGATGGATGGGTTTTGGGAAGAGGCAAAGAGGACCCGCTAAGGATGAGGATCAGGGCAGAGCAAAGCTGATCGGGCCAGGTTCTGGTTAGGGCGGCCTAGGGTCCGGTACATTTTGGGTACCCTCGTTTTATCTTTATCCACGTACATGGGCCGGTCCCCAGGCGCTTCATGGCGGTGCATTGAACTCATGGGGTTTTAGGGTATACTGGTAAGGTATGACTATACTAATCATTGGCGGAGCGGGTTATATCGGCAGTCATGTAGCCCGGGAATTCCTGGATCAGGGCCATCGGGTTACGGTGTACGATAACCTTTCCAGCGGGCTGCGGGAGAATCTTTTCCCTGAGGAAACCTTTATTCACGGGGACATTCAGGATTATTCCCGCCTGGTCCGGACTGCTCAGGAGGGCTTCGATGCCCTCATACATCTGGCCGCGTACAAGGCCGCAGGGGAATCCATGGTGAAACCGGAAAAGTATTCCCTAAACAACATCAACGGGACCATCCACATCCTGAACGCCGCAGTGGAAGCGCAAATACCCTGCATTATCTTCTCTTCTAGCGCTGCAGTCTACGGTGAACCGGTGTACCTTCCGGTAGATGAACAACACCCCACTAAGCCGGAAAACTATTACGGCTTTACCAAGCTGGAGATTGAGCGGTTCCTAGGGTGGTATGAAAAGCTGAAAGGGATCCGCTTTGCTATTCTCCGGTATTTCAATGCCGCAGGCTACGATGTGCAGGGCCGGATCACCGGGCTGGAACAGAACCCTGCCAACCTGATTCCGGTGATCATGGAAGCAGCCTGCGGTATGCGGGAAGAGGTGCAGGTATTTGGGAATGATTATGATACCCCTGACGGTACTGGGGTCCGAGACTACATCCATGTGAGCGACCTTGCCAAAGGTCATGTGGCTGCCTTGGACTATATCCACCGATACAAGCACAGTCTCACGGTTAACCTGGGAAGCGAAACCGGCCTTTCCGTACTGGAAATCCTCGATGCGGCCCGGCGGATCACGGGAAAGCCCATTCCTGCCAGGATTACCCATCGCAGGCCAGGAGACCCTGGAAAGCTCACTGCTTCTGCCGGCTATGCCCGGGAGACCCTAGGCTGGACCGCCGGATTCTCGGACTTGGATACCTTGGTACAGACCAGCTGGAATGTCTACTGTAGGCAGTACCACCAGGGTTAGCCTTATCCATACAAAGGAGATAGAAGATACCATGAACCAAGCAATGAGGACCTTTATTGATAAGGCCCTCCCCCTAGTGGTGGAGTTAGAAACCGAGTTGACCAAACGGCCTGCCATAGCCCCTGTTTCTGGTGGAACAGGAGAACTGGATAAAGCGGAGTTCCTGGAAACGTGGCTTGCCGCTCAAGGCATCACGACCCTGGAACGGCACGATGCCCCGGATCCCCAGGCCAAAGGCGGCAAACGGCCTAACCTGGTGGCCACCCTTCCCGGTAAGACCGGCGCCCCGCGCTTATGGATCATGAGTCATCTGGACGTGGTGCCTCCTGGTGAAAGGGCGCTCTGGAAAAGCGAGCCCTGGACCGTGGTGCAAAAAGAGGGACGGCTCATTGGCCGGGGAGTGGAGGATAACCAACAAGGCATCACGTCTTCGATCATCGCTGCCTTGGCCCTGGTGAAGCAGGGGATCCAGCCCCCCCATACGGTGAAACTTCTGTTTGTGGCAGATGAAGAGATGGGCAGCGAGTATGGCATCCAGTGGCTCCTTAAGAACCGGAACCTCTTCAATCCTGAGGATAGGGTCCTCATCCCCGACGGCGGGGATAATCAGGGAGCCACTATAGAAATCGCAGAAAAGAACCTCCTATGGCTCCGGTTTACCACCACCGGAGTCCAGGCCCACGGGTCCCGGCCTGACCAGGGGGTCAATACCCACCTAGCTGCAGCGGACCTGGCCCTGAGCCTGCATACCGGGCTTTCTCAACGCTTTGCCCAACGGGACGCGCTCTTTGAGCCGGATTATTCCACTTTCCAGCCCACCAAGAAAGAGGCTAATGTCCCCAACATCAACACCATCCCTGGGGAAGATGTGTTTTACATGGATATGCGGATTTTACCTCAGTATCCCATCAAGGCCGTACTGGAGGAGATTCACCGGATAAAAACGCTGATTGAGGCCAAGTATCAGGTGCACATCGCCTACACCCCGGTTCAAACCATGGAATCAAAACCTACCCTCCCGGATGCGCCCATCGTAGGCTTGCTCTCCCAAGCAGTCAAGGAGATCTACCAAGTGGATACCCGGCTCATTGGCATAGGAGGCGGTACCGTGGCCGCGCATCTCAGGAACGCGGGGATTCCCGCAGTGGTGTGGTCCCGGATGGACACCACTGCCCATCAACCCAACGAGTACACGGTAATCGAGCATATCCTGGGGAATGCCAAGGTCATGGCATGGCTTATGATGGCGGAATCTTAAGGCAGTTCTGGAATGTCCGCTTCATATACCCACTGGCGGTCAAAGACCGCTACCACCGCCTGATTGACGGCCTTGTTTCCCCGGTCTCCGATCAAGAGGCTGTGAAACTGGGTGTGCCCTTCCTTTGCAGCCTTGATCCGGGCCAGGGTTGGTTCATCCAAAGGGGGCATGATAAAGTCTGAAACCATGAGCACATCCGCTTTCTGGAACTCCTGGGTTTCCCGCAAGTCCAGGGCCTGCCGGAGCGCAGGCCCTGCATTGGTGCCGCCGTAAAAACTGATAGACAAGAACTCACTGAGCCGGTCCAGGGCCTGCCAGAGATCCTTAGGCTGTACGGTTTTAGCGATATGCAGGGCCTTCATACCAGTGGAGAAAGAAATCAGATACCAGTCCCGGGTATCCTGCAGGGCGATCTTCAAGAGGGCAAAACAGAGGGTCTTGGCCACGGTTTCAGGGATGCCCCGCATGGAACCGCTGGTATCAATACAGAGGATAAACGGGCCTTTGGGGGCTTCCGGTCCTTTTCGAGTCCTACCCTGGGGCATCCCAGGCAGGGTTTTTGGAGGGGAAAAAAACTCCTGCCGGTACGCATAGGTGAGCAGTTTCTTGGCGGCGAATTGCTGGTAGAACATCCATTGGGCGGTCTCATCGGTGAGTAAGGCTGCTTCGGAAGGGAGGATGCTGCTGAGATCATCGCTTTCATGTACCCCGATGAGGTCCCCTTTGCTTGCCTGTTCCACCAGCCCTTCCGGTTCAGGGGTCGGGGCTTCTATAAGCGGCTCTACTGCCCATGCCTCGGTCTTGTGCCTTCCCAGACTGTTGGCGAGGTCCTGAACAAGGGGGTCTCGTTCCAGGAGTTTTGCGTAGGTATGGAACGCCGTAAAATTGACCTTTTGTCCTGCAGCGCTCAGGTCCCAGAGCCGCCGAGGTTCGCCGGGAAAGGGGTTAAACAGTTCTTCCATATTTTTATACGCCTCTATTCGTTGGGAGAGGGTTTCCCGGCAGCGCTTTCCCTGGGCTTCGAACCATTCTTGTTCCCAGGCCCGCTGTTTCTGGGAAAGCAGGGCAGCCCATCGTTCGGTAAAATGCTCTTTTACCCCGGCAAAGTGGGATCCTGCCCAGGGGTTCTTGGGTTTCCGCTTGGATTGAGGGGGCAAAAGGCTTTTCTGAAACTCTTGGGTATAAAAGGCAGTATCCAATTCTTGGGGTTCATAGGTTTCCTGGATGAAAGGGACCAGTCCTTCCCAGGCATCCTGGAAGTCCCCGGGTTCCAAAGATTCGAAGTCAGCTAAGAGACTTTGTTCCACGGCAAAGGGGCTTTCGGTTTTTTGTATGCTTCTTTGGGCGGTGTTGATGAAATCCAGGATTGCTTTAGTCAGGTCTTCCGCAAGCAAAGGCTTCAGGGCTGCCCCTGTCTGTGAGGCAGGCAACGGGGTACTCAAGGCGTCCTGTATGCAGAGTTCCCGCATCCCCTGGTTGGATACTATGGTTCGGATGATCGGCGCGAAGGTACCGGTATCCCCTGCAACGAGGCCCGCGAGGCGCTGTTCGCTTCCGGGCTGATCCAGCAAGTACCCATAGATGGCAGCGGCCATCCGGGCTCTGCCCTTTTGGTCTGCCACTGCACCGAAGTGGATGAATTTATGAAATTGATAGAAGGTATTCTGTTGCATATCCGCCTCCTTAATCTAAACTGAACCCATCGCTTGAGCCTATCCTTACAAAAAACACCGGGGCTAGCAAGGAAAAAGAGCGGCATATACCCTCTTGTTCTGCGAAACTCCGGGTCTGGGAAGCGCTGGAAAAGCCGCCGGTCTTCTTCGGTTCGACGTGGCTACCTTCTCCTGGCGCGCCCGTTTTGTGGGTCTAGCTTCTTAATGACCCATACCCTCCTGTGGTTTATGAAATCAGCCTCCTTG
This sequence comes from Treponema sp., assembly GCA_031284195.1. Lineage (GTDB taxonomy): Bacteria > Spirochaetota > Spirochaetia > Treponematales > Breznakiellaceae > JAIRLU01. The sequence continues at coordinate 1,854 of JAITAI010000119.1, read as the reverse complement.
CTCATCGAAGCAGCACTTCTTCATCGGTGAGGGTTTTATAGGCGTGCTGGATTTCCCTTGTCTCCACCTCAATTTTGTCCAGCTCCTTGTGGACCAAGGCTATGTGAGACTCCACCAGGCTTGCCAATGCAGGCGGCACAAACAGGTTCACCCGGAGTTGTTTGTACTCGCGCTTCCGGTACTGAGCAAGCCGGCTTTTCAGCCCAGCGGTATAGTCCAGAAAGCCCTGGATCCGGGTATCCCAGGCCCTTTCCTGGGCAGCAGCAGGTTTCCGGCTTATCCGCCGTTTGTCCCCGGTAGGCATGGTATCCAAGGTACATTCCCTCCCATCTATCGTCACCTGAAAAGGGCCGCTCCCCTGGTTCACCTGGGCGTTTCCCTGCCGGATCATCAGGGTTTCCATATCCTGCTCAATTCCATCTACCTGCATACTAAAGGCGCCTGACCCTTTTTGTAATTGGGCGGATCGGTTACGATTCAGGTACCCTGATGCAAGGCGCTGCCGGGAATACAGGGGCAGGGTTTGGGCTTCTGGGGTGAGGCCCTCAAAATCCTGTTTTTTGATATACCGTTCTGGGGTATCGGTGATCCGGTAGTAGCCCCCGGCAATAAGCCGTAAAACCTCAGTCCGGGTATCTTGAATACGCCTGGTTTCCTGGGTAATCTCAGCCTGCAATGCCCGCAGTTCTTCCCGGATCCCGGTGAAATCCAAAGAGGCAGCGTATCCTTGCCGCTCAATGGCCTCATGAACCAGCCGGGCCGCGGCTTCCCGCTCTTCTGGAACATCCCAAAGACAGTGTTTAATCAGGAAACAATCCATGAGATCCACCTGCTTTCGATCATTTAAGAAGGCTGAAGTCCGCAATAAACGCAGAATCTTCCGCCACCGCCGATCCGATGTGGTTTTCAGCCCTCCTTGTGGCGGAGATACATCTAGTTCTGCCGGTTCCGGCGCCCCCTTTGTCAGGGTACTGCCGGATCGGATATACAGGATGACCTGAAACACATGATCCGGCAAGGTAATGGCATCAATGCCCCGGCTCCAGGCTTCATAAACCGGATCGGTGATTTTGTGTTCTTCCTGCACCGGGTCATGAGCAGAAACATCAAAACTCCGGGGCAAGGTAATCATGGCCTTAAAACATGCGGGATCCACGATGCTCTCCACCGCAAGGCGCACCAAGAACCGATCCCAGAGGGCTTCCAGGCCCTGCCCTGGAGCAGGCACTTCGTTGGACGCGGCAATGAGGAGCTTCATGGGGACCTGGATTTCCTGTTCACCGTTACGGTAGAGCTTTTCATTCAAAACCGTAAGCAGGGCGTTTTGAATGGATGGACCGGCTTTCCATATCTCATCCAGGAAAACCACAGACGCTTCGGGAAGGTAGCCCTTGGTTATCCGCTCATACCTGTCCGCATCTTTGAGTTTTCTAATGGACACAGGACCGAAGATTTCATCAGGGGTACTGAAATGGCTCATCAGGTACTCAAAGGCGCTGCTGTTCTTAAAGGCGTATTTAAGCCGCCGGGCAATAAGGCTCTTACCCACCCCTGGAGGCCCCAGGAGGAACAGGCTTTCCCCGGCTATGGCCGTAAGCAGGGCCAGGGCTATCACCTCTTCCTTCTCGTATATACCGGTGTTTAATTCCTTGAGTAAGGGGATTATGTGTGATTTGACCGCCATAGGTGCAGGATACCCTGAGCCCCCAGGGGTGTCTACTGTTCCAAGATAGGTTTTCCGTTTTCCCCCTATATTTTTTAGGGCAGATACCGGCAGCCTCAACAACCTGAGCTGCGGTCAGCTTCCCTGACCCTGTAAGGTAGGTCTGCTCTTTGACTCAGGTTCAGCGGGTC
>JAITAI010000097.1 GCA_031284195.1 Treponema sp. | reverse complement strand
CGGCCTGTTAAGGGCCGGCAAGCCCTAGGGTTGAAGCTGCCGTCCAGAGGGGAACCTTCTCTTAGGGGAGTTTGAGGACTAAAGCTCCCCAAAGTTTTAAAAATTTTTTGGAAACTTTTCTATGCCCTTCCTGTTTCAGCTCTCCCTGGAAGGAACAACACGAGAAAGGCCGGAAGACCAAGGGTCTGGGAATTAAGGTGAACTGCAAACCTTCAAGGAGCCGTGCGCCATCCCTTTTGGCGGGGAACTGACGGTTCCGGCAGCAGGAACAGGAACGTCAATTCCTGCTTGCATTTGGGTTGAATGGCGCCGGGTTTGGCGTTTTTTCTGGGTGTGGGTCTTGGCCAAAACTAGAGCTGAAGGCGCCTAGGGTCTGCCGCCATAGGTAACGTGAGCCCGGTGGAATACTAAGCCTCCGCAAAGGAACGCTCCGGTTCACCAATTATTCAGCTACATGAGCGTAATTCCCGGACTGTTTCTCTTTGGGGAACTCACATCATGAATAGGTTCCCGCTGCTGCTGTCTCGTGGTACTGGTGTCCCACTCCACCAGAGCAAACCCGATTATCGCCCCCATAGCGATAATCCCCAAAAACAACCCCAAAAAGGCAATTCCCTTACAGAAATCTCCAGGATTTTGCTTTATCGTTCTTTATGAATGATAAATTTTCCTTTAAGATAAGGAACTATTTTACTTGCCTTACGAAAGCTGTTAATCATCATTAGGAAACTAAAAAATGATAAAGAACCGAAGTTGAGAGCATGACAAGTCTGAGATCCGTACCGGCCTTTAATATGAAGCATCAACGCCCCATTGCGGGGATTACCCAGGCGCACCTGGCCGAAAAAATGAATACCTCGATCCATTATATAGGCATGATTGAAAACAAGAAGCAATTCCCCGCCCCTGAAATGCTTGAGCGGATGCCGTTGCCCTGGACGCTCCTGCCCTCTTTTCAACCCAATGCTGCCCTTCACCGGAGGCTGGAACCCTGGCACAGTTTCAGGAAGAGGTTTTACGCGATATTTCCCCGGTCATTGCATACCGGATTAGGGAATGGGGCCAGAAAACGCCGCAAGCCCCTGATCCCCATGAGGACAAGCGCCAGCAATGGTCTAAGCTCCCCCCTTGTTCTCTGATTTCATGCGTAAAAGGGGTGTATCCTTTTCTCTAGGGCCTGCGGCTTTGTTCAGGTCGGATGTAGTCTGGAACCGCTGGACTATAAGTCTTGGAACACCAGGACTAAGTCCCTTGCCTTCTTCTGAAGGAGGCCCAGGGTTAAATCGGTGATGCTAATGCACCCTCTGCCTGCTAGGGTTTATCTGTAATGGTAACGATAAAACGTTTTTCTTTTCATATAAGAAGTCTTATGATTTCATTCGATTAAACCATGAATCCGCTGCTAAAGGGGTACAGGTGGCGCGTTTTTGTAAGTCCCGGCTTATCCTGGATCGGTTTTCTTCGTTTTTTCACGTATCCGCAATGGGTGTTGACAGGCTTCCATAGTTCTTTCCAGATGTAAAAATATTTACCAATTTTTGTAGTATGAGGTTTCAATTTCTAGTATAATAGAAAATTAAAGAAAGCAGGAAAGGAGCCCTTTAATATGCCTGATAAGCCCATAGGTCCACAGATTGACGCGGAAACCCTACGGATCATGCTTGCGACCTCCGGCATCGGTCTTTGGGATTGGCAAATCGACCAAGACATAGTATATTACAGCGATGAATGGCTTGCCATTGTGGGTATACCTCCAGGTGTCTTCGAACCTCACCTGGATTTCCGTTGCGCCCGCATACATCCAGAAAATGCAGCCTATGTCCAGGGTGCATTTGATCGCTACTTACACAGCGAAACCAACCGTGTTCTCCATATTGATTTTCGTATAGCCTGTTCCAACGGATCCTGGGTACCGGTACGCGAAACGATTAGTATAACAAAGCGCGACGCAAAAGGGCGTCCCACCCGGATCACGGGTATGATGTACGATAACACCGTTGCCAAAGCACAGGAAAAACGTTTTGAGGACGAGCGCCGTTATCGTACCTACATTTCCGAGTTGATAGGCTTTCTCGACTGGGACTGGGATATTGTAAACGACCGCGTCACCTCTGGACACCGGTACAACAATGAAATCGGCGGTGATATAGCGGCCTTTGAAGGACCCATAGCAGGTATCATGCATATCGTGCATCCTGAAGATATTTCGATGTACCGGCAAAGTTTGACAGAGTACCTACAAAAAGGTGAAGGTAACTACCAGCATATTCTCCGTATGTTGATAGTTCCAAACAAAAAATACTTCTGGGTCGTCATACACGCTACCATCGTTGAACGGGATGATTCTGGCAAGCCAACAAAATTGATAGGCTGTACCCTCAATGTGGATAAAAATATGCGCACCGAAACCATCCTGCGTACCACGCTTGAGAAAACCATCCGTCGTTGTGAGCAGTTGATGGCAGACATTGACCGTGCTGAGGAAACGCGGAAGTCGATGTTTAAAAACAGTCCCCACGCATGTATCATGTTTGACAGTACGTTTCATGTTCTTGACTGCAATCCTACGGCCCTTAAATTTTTCGGATTTGCAAATCCCGAAGATTTCAGACGTGATTTCATACCCTTTATTAACAAAGCGATACCTAAGCGTCAGCCGAATGGTGCCTTTTCCATACCCCTTACCGACCGGTTCAAGGCAGCGGTTCGTAACGGAACCCACGAATTTGAAATCACCCTGATCATTAACGATGAGCACTACCCTTTAAGCGTAATCATCAAAAAAGTAGATCACATGGGTAGTTTTGCACTGATGATTTACATCGTAGACCTGCGCAAACGTTACGAAATGCTCAGAGCACTGCATCTGCGCGATAGGATGCTGGAAACAATTAACAAAATGGCAGTCATACTTATGTCGTCCAATGATCATATCACCACGGTACTGCAGAACGCGATTACTGAGTTGGGCATAGGTGCAAATGTCGATATAGCCTATGTGCTGAAAAACACGGAGGTAAATGGTGTACTGTACGGTTCGGTTCTTGCTAGTTGGACCGTTCTAGAAAACTCTCAAATCCTCCCTCCTATGCCTTACGATGTAGTGCTCCCAGGGTGGCGCGATACCCTCGCTAAAGGTAAAATATTTAACTTCCACTTGAGTGATATATTCAAAGATACCGTAGAAATACCTCAGCCCATAGCTACGGTGAAGATTTCGTTGAATATCCCCCTCTTTATAAAGAATACCTTCTGGGGTACAGTTGGATTCTCGCGTTGTAAAGAAGACAGGCCCTTTATCAAAGCAGAAGATGACCTGTTGCAGTCGGCAGAAATACTCATCGCCGCTGCCATATTGAACGCGGAGATGACGGAAAATTTATTAGAAGCCAACCGATCAGCCATTGCAAGCGCTCAGGCAAAGACCGACTTCCTCTCGCGGATGAGTCATGAGATACGTACACCTATGAACGCTATAATCGGTATGACTACCCTCGCACAAAAGGCTGCGGACATGCCCCGTGTACAGTACTGCCTGAAGCAAATCGAAAATTCGTCACGCCAGCTTCTGGGTATTATTAACGATGTATTGGACATGAGCAAAATCGAGGCGAATAAACTGGAAATAATCAATGAAGAATTCGAACTTGAGCACATGATGCAGCATGTATTCAACGTTGTTCAGGTAAAAATGGATGAAAAAGGGCAGGAATTCTATGTGAACATAGAAAACGCCTTTACCCGTATGGTTATAAGCGATGAATTACGTCTATCCCAGGTGCTTATAAACCTACTCACCAATGCCGTCAAATTTACGCCGGATCACGGCAAAATATCCCTGTCAGTACGCCAGACGCCCATAGATGCGGATACTACACAGCTGCACATGACCGTCGCCGATACTGGAATCGGTATAACCGATGAGCAGAAGACCTGGGTATTCCGCGCGTTTGAGCAGGCTGAGGGCAATACCACTCGCAAATACGGCGGCACAGGGCTTGGGCTTTCCATATCCAAAAGCATCGTGAGCCTCATGGGTGGTGATATTTGGATTGAAGATAATCCAGGAGGTGGATCGAAGTTCCTGTTTGAAATTATCATCAAGTTGGGTAAGGTATACCGTGCAGATAAACTGCCCAAGAGTCTGCGCCGTAACCTGCATATCTTGGTCGTGGATGACGATACGGACACGCTTGATTATTTCGAGCGTATGTTGACGGGATTTTCCCTGAGCTGCGATAAGGCTTCATGTGGGGAAAAAGCGGTTAAGATGGCGGAGCGCCATGTACGAGACGGCAGTCCCTATGATTTGGTGTTCCTTGATTGGAAGATGCCAGGCATGGACGGTGTTGAAACCGCCCGAGAGATAACACGTATTATAGGCGGCAAGTCGATTATCGTTATGATTTCCGCGGCGAGCCAGAGTGAAGTCAGCCCGGCGCTGAGTCTCATAGGGGTTACTAACTTCTTGCCCAAGCCTGTACTACCTTCCACCCTCTACAATATACTGATCAGTTTGATGGGATACCAAAGTGAGACAGCTGCTGCTGAGGGTAAAATACCCTCTTACAACTGGAGGGGCAAAAGACTGCTGCTGGTAGAGGATATAGAAGTAAACCGCGAAATTGTCATCGGCATTTTGGAAGACACCGGGATAACGATAGACTCGGCTGAAAACGGCATTCGTGCAGTGGAGATGTTCAATCAGAACAACTACGATATGGTGCTTATGGACATACAGATGCCGGTTATGGATGGGTTTGATGCAACACGGGCTATACGTAAATTAGAGAAGTCAAATGCTGTAGTGTGTCCGATTATCGCCATGACCGCCAATGCGTTTAAAGAAGACGTCCGTGAATGTCTTGCTGCAGGCATGAATAGTCATATCTCCAAGCCCATAGATGTAAAGCATTTGTTTGATAGCGTATCGGCGTATTTGGAGAACT
>JAITAI010000075.1 GCA_031284195.1 Treponema sp. | reverse complement strand
CCCATAGTCCCGAGGGACAAACCAATAATACAAACAGCCAATAGCTTCTTCATAAAAAACCTCCAAAAAATTCTTAATGAAACTCAAGATTGTAAAAACTATATTTTTAATAAATTTTTTAGTCAATAGCGGAAGGTGATTCTTTTAGGACTTTTTGTATAGATTTTATATAACCTAAAAAAAGTTCAGGGATTACCCTGAAGCCTGGCTTGTGCATGCCAAAACCTTTCTTCATTCATGAAAGCGGAGCTGCGTTCCGGGGAGTTCGGTTCCATGGAACCCAGTTCCATCTGCGAAAGCAGGGGTCCCCTGTTTCAATGCAGAATCCTCCCCGCTGACTGTCTTTTCATTTGTAACAAAATACAATATAGTCATGTAAGAAAAAAGAATCCAAGAGCGAAAGAGAGGAAAGGGGGTATTTTTTAATGCGAATTACCACACGGGGCCGGTATGCACTGCGGGCATCCTTGGCACTGGCAAAAATGGGAAAAGATGGCGCCCCGGTTTCCATCAATCACTTATCGGAACAGGAGCATATTTCGTCGGTATTTTTGGAACAGATTTTTTTTAAGCTCCGCAAGGCGGGGATTGTTTCATCTGTCCGGGGACCGGGAGGGGGCTTTTATTTCGCCCAACCCCTGGATAAGCTCACGATCAAGGCGATTTTGGACGCGGCAGGAGAAGATTTGGAGAGTATCTCCTGCGATAAGCACCAGGAAACCTGCGACCGCATGGGGGCCTGCCTCAGTCATGAGGTATGGACGGATGTAACCACTCTGGTGAATGATTTTTTTAAAAATGTTACCTTGGCGTCGATTTTAGAAAAAAATACCTTGCCGGAAAAGGCCGAAGGGGAACATACTGGCCGGGAACAGGATAGTTTGGACAATCGAGGGGCCCCAGAGAGTTCTTTTAAAATCCAGAGCTCTGGGGACTAAAAGGGCCCTTCATGTCGATTAAGAGGAGTAATATCCATGGGATATACAGATAAAACCGTTTTTTCCTTCTCTATAAAGGACAAAGCCGCCTATCGGAAGATCACTGATGCGTTTAAAAAGCAGCGGAAAGGCGCCACCGTAGCGGATATAGCGGCTCAAACGGCCTTACCTCTGAACACGATCCGGGAACTGGTTCCGGTTGCAGCAGATGAGTATTCAGGACGTCTTGAAGTAACCGAATCCGGGGAAATCCTCTATTCCTTTCCTCAGGGTTTTACCAGTAAATACCGGGGTTTCCGGGCGGGCCTGCGGAAATTCACCGACAAGGTCCTGGAGGGGATGAAAATTGCGGGTACCCTGTTGTTTAAGGTTTGGATCATGGTGATGCTTGTAGGGTACTTTGTCCTTTTCATGCTCATTGCCTTGGCTGCCTTGGCGGTTTCAGTGGCTTCCAACTCCTCTAATTCGGATAACCGTTCGGAAGGCCGTGGTGGCGGAGGCTTGTTCCTCGCAGGAAGCATCTTTGACCTCATCATCCGGATCTGGTTTTACTCGGAATTAACCAAGGCTGTGGACCGTTCCTTTAACGGCCGGTACTATACCGGAGAGAATTCCCGGCCTAAAGGCAAACCGTTGTACAAGGCGATCTTCTCGTTTATTTTCGGCGATGGAGATCCTAATGGGGATTGGACCGCTAAAGAAAAGCAGGCCATCATCGCCTATATCCAGGCAAACCAGGGGGTCATTTCCCTCCCAGAATACATGGTCCTCACCGGATGTACTCCAACAGAAGCGGAGCAAGGCCTCAGCGCCTGTTGTGTGGAATTCAGCGGACTTCCAGAAGTTACCGAAGAAGGAACCCTGGTATACCGTTTCGACGAGCTCCTGCTTCGGGCTGACCGGCGGGATCGTTCTTTTGGCGGTTCTTCCCCGGTAAAACGGCTCAAGCATTTCTCCTCCAACCCTACAAAGATGAACCTATGGTTCAGCGTCATCAATGGGGTAAACCTGATCTTCGGCGGGTATTTCCTGTTCAATGCCCTGAGTACCGGCCCCCTTACTACGCAAGCGCAATTCGACGCTGCTTCATACCTGTACAAAATCACCTATGCCTTATCAGAGGTGGTAGTGGATAATCCCCTGCCGCTCATTGTGGTGGGCTTAGGGGTGGTTCCCCTTATTTTCTCTTTACTGTTTTGGTTCATTCCAAGCCTGCGGTACTTCTTTACCAAACAAGAGAACGAAACCATTAAACTGGATAATCTGAGAAAGATAGGGTACGGGGTTATGTGGTCAAGGCCCCAGGGGATTACCGTTAATGACATCAAAGCGGACAGGCCCGAGTGCCAGCCCAAGAACCTGAGCGCTGCCCAGAACCAGGTGATCAAGGAGATGGGTTCGTATTCGATTCCTGAAGTAGGCCTGGATACCGGGGGAAACCCGAACTATACCTTCCCTGAACTGGAACGGGAAAAGCAAGCCCTGAGTAAGTACCGGGCTTCAATAAACCCGGAGGCATCTTCCCTGGGGAGTACCGTGTTCGACAGTAATGCCTAGCAGCTTGTACGCCAGGCCGTACACCTAAGATGGAGTCCTGTAAAAGGGTAGGGCTTATCTTTTCATAAGTATATGACTCAGGGCAATAAGCCAGGGCGTATCATTAAAACTATATCATAGGGGGTTTCCCACAAATAACGTTTTGGGAAACCTTGCATTTCTTCTTAGAATCCCCTCTTTTTCTTTGCCCTGTATCAAGAAGGATAGTACCCCTCTGCTTATTCTATTTAAGAGCCTTTCGATTGCTACCGATATTCAAGTCAATAGGGGAGGACCTAATTGATTAGAGGATGGTATACCGGCGCTAGTGGGATGCGGGCCCAGCAATGGCGTTTGGATGCCCTGGCAAATAACCTGGCAAACGTCGATGCAGATGGGTACAAGAAAGATATAACCACATTTAAAGCCTTTCCAGAGCTCTTGTTACGTCGAATGGACGATGACGGGGTATATCAGCATCCCTTTGGCTCTGCAGATATGGCGCCGGTGATTGGAAAACTCGGTACTGGAGTCGAATTGAATGAACTGTATACCAGCTTTGAACAGGGAGCTATGAAGGAAACCCAAAGTGATTTCGACCTTGCCTTGGACGGAAAGGGTTTCATGACCGTGGATACCCCCTGGGGTGAGCGGTATACCCGGAATGGTTCTTTTCAGTTGGGGAAAGAGGGGTATCTGGAAACCAAGGAAGGGTATCCGGTACTCGGAGAAAAGGGTCCTATCAAGGTTCAGGCCAATAATTTTCAGGTAGATAAGCAAGGCCAGGTGTGGGTTAATGCCGCGTATACGGAGGATCCTAGCCGCATGATTTCCAAAGAAGACAACTCCTGGGAAGACACAACCTTACTGGATACGCTGAAGTTGGTAGAATTCGATGTGGACCGGTATCTACAAAAACAAGGTTCCAGCCTGTACCGTTCCACGGATATTTCTGGAGAGGCCCGGGTTATGGATATGGAAAACCGGCCTCGAGTGGTCCAGGGTTTCACCGAATCTTCCAACGTGGATCCGGTTCTGGAAATGGTCAACATGATCGAAGTAAACCGCGCCTATGAGGCCAATCAGAAGGTGATTCAAACCGAGGATGCTATGCTGGGGACCTTGATAAATCAAGTAAGCAAAGTAAACGGCTAAATAGGACTCATGGGTCAAAAGGAGTTATAGTGGTACGAAGTTTATGGACCGGCGCTTCCGGTATGATTGGTCAACAGGCCAATATTGATACGATTTCTAATAATCTGGCCAATGTGAATACCTCTGGGTATAAACGGATGCGGGTTGATTTTGAGGACCTCCTCTATCAAACCATTAAGACCGCCGGAACCCCGGCCACAGAGGACACGGTATTGCCGGTGGGGGTCCAAATGGGGCATGGGGTGAAGATCGCCGATACCCAGCGTATGTTTACCCAGGGTTCCCCGCAGAACACCGAAAATGTTACGGACATGGCCATTGTGGGAGACGGTTTTTTTCGGATCCAGACCTATGACGGTAGTTATGCCTATACCCGGAACGGCGCCTTTGAAGTAGATTCCAACGGACGTATGGTAACCTCCAACGGGTATTGGTTACTTCCAGATATTGTTATGCCCGAAGGCTTTCTTCCTGAGAAGATCACCGTTTCCAAGGATGGCCGGGTCTCGGTTATTGTCCCCCAGATCAACGAAAACGAACCCATCCCCGTAGGGCAAATCGAACTGTACCGGTTCCCCAACCCAGTAGGGCTTACAGCGGTAGGGGAAAACCTGTTTAAGGTTACCGAAGCCTCGGGCGACCCCATTCCCGGACGGCCTGGTTATGAAGGGATGGGTCAGATCTACCATAAGTTCCTCGAAATGTCCAATGTGTCGGTGGTCCGGGAAATGGTGGATCTCATCGTGGCCCAGCGGGCCTATGAGTTTAACTCTAAAACCATCCAGACTAGTGACAGTATGTTGGGTACTGCCACGAATCTGAAACGCTAAGTGTAGGAAAGGGAAATGGCCATAGAACAATTTGGTTCTTTGTATTATGAAAATGCAGCGCTTGAATCGCTTACCCATAGGGGAAGCGCGCTTACCTATAGTGGAAGCGTCCAGATCGATGCTGATACCGGAGCAAGCAAAGGCCGGGGTTTTGCCGAAGTACTGGAAAAAGCCGTGACCCATACGGAAGAGACCCCTGATAGAGCAAGAGGTGCTTCCAGGAAGCCTGTGGTGGACAAAACCGGTAAACTCTATGAACAATGCGAAGCGTTGGAAACCTTTTTGATCAAGAACTTGCTGAACAGTATGCGTACTACCGTGCAAAAAACAGGGTTGATCGAGGAGGGCTTTGCAGGAAAAATGTACGAAGATATGCTTTACGATGCGTACGCCAAAGATTTCACCAAACAAGCGAACTTCGGCCTGGCGGAATTAGCCTATCTGGAACTTACCGGCCAACATACGTGATGAGGTATACCAAGCCATTGTATGCCCCATGAGCCCAGGCAATGCCGTGGAAAGAATGGCGCCGTATGAACACCAAGGATAGGACGATTCCCGCTAGAGCCGCCTGTAAGACCCCCCAGGGCCCCTCATACTTATGGCAGAGGGAAAAGAGGAGGCAGGAAAGGAACACCCCCTTTCGTATGCCTATACCGGCTTCTTCCAGCCGCAGTAAAAGATACAGTCTAAAATAGCTTTCTTCCAGATAACCCGTACCAAGACAGGAACCGAAGACGACTAACCATGCCAAGAGGCTCTGAGGCGCTTCCAGTCGTGGACTGGGCGGAATCGTGACATACGGAGCAAGTAGGCCGTTCAGTACGGGACCTACCTGGGCAATACAAAACCCGATGCTGCCTAAACCAAGAAGGGCGATGCCTAAGGCCATGAGGTCATGGATCCGGGGTTTTAGGATTCCTTTGACCCAGGGTCTATGGAGCGTCGGGGGATGCCTATAGATCAGATACCAGATAAGCCCCAGGGAGGGGAGGGTATAGGCGAAGATACGGACGAGTTCCCGGCGTATGGAAAAGGGGATGATATCCGGGTAGGTACCCTGGGGAATAAGCCCCGAGGTAAAGAGCAGGAGATAGAGGATGAGGGGCTTTCCTAGGCTTTCTGGAACAAAGGTTCTGGGGTTTCTGTTATTGTTAGGGACCTGCACGAGCTCATCTCCTTTCCGCAGTTTACCTGAGAACTTACGGGCAGGCGTTTCTCCAGGGCTGTACCGAGTTAAGATATTGGATAACCCGAAGGCCATCTAAGGCGCTGGAACGAGGCTGTCGATCCGGTTCCCGGACACAGGCTACCGCATCTTGTACCATATTGGCAAAATAACCAGTAAGGCCCTCAAAGGTATCCTGGGTTTTGCGGAGGGACCTGAACCCTTCGGCGTAGGGACTCTCACCGCTTTTCCAGACCTCGAAGATCCCATTGCCAATCCGCAGCCGGCCTTGAGTACAGGAAAATTCCAACTCAAAAACCAGGTGATCCCGTTCTGCGCCGATCTCCAGCAGAAAGGGCGGTTCTTTGATCGGTCTTCTCCCACTGTAGCAGCCTATTCCAAGGTCAAGGTATCCAGAAAGATAGGCGGTTCCGCGGCGTTGGTTTACCCGTGCCCCCCAGATCCTCTGATGGCGCATCACAGAACCGCTTAAAAACATGATGGCATCTGCCAGATGAGTGCCATCATGCCAGAGCACATCCAGGATACGGGAGGTCCGTCCCATGTACAGGGTTGCTTTGAGGCTGAGGATCGGACCCAGGCGGCCTGCATCAAGGATGGCCTTGGCTTGGATATAGTCCATTCCATAACGCCGTTCATGGTTGGTAAGGATGCTCATCATACCACTTCGGTGCAGGGCTGCAATCTCCCGGGCATGCTGAAGGGTATCTGCCAGGGGCTTTTCACAGATCACCACTGGAACCTGGCAGGCTGCGGCCATTCGGCAGTAACGGGCATGGCTATCAGGATGGGTGGCGATAATTACTATCTTCGGGGCATGGGTATGGAGCATCTCTTGTGCCTCAGCATAGACCGGACACTGCCAGGTTTCTGCAAAAACCCTGCGCCGCTTCGGATCCTGATCCGCACCGGCAACTAAGACCGTCTCAGCGTTGGCCCTCACTGCCCCTGCATGGGTACAGGGCTTCTCGCGGAGGGGATCTGCCTCAAGGAGACTGGCTATCCTCCCTAATCCCACTATGGCAACGGGAATGGTATACATGCTTTATAGTCGGCAGCAGCTCAGGGTAAATCAAGGCTTGGGATTGGGGTTCCTGCCTTTACTGGATAGCGTACCAGCATGTTTAAAACAGGAGCCTTGTTGAAAGGGGATACCAAGCGTCCATACGCGGGATAACCGGGAGACTTACCAACTCCAACTCTAGTAGTTGACCAACACCGTCCGGGCCTTAGTCAGGAAGCTGACCGGGCCTTAGTTAGGGAGCTGACCAAGGCTTAGTCAGGAGGCTGACCGGGTCTTAGTCAGGGAGCTGACCAAGGCTTAGTCAGGAGGCTGACCAAGCCTTAGTTAGGAAGCTGACCGGGCCTTAGTCAGGGAGCTGACCAAACCTTAGTCAGGAAGCTGACCGGGCCTTAGTCAGGGAGCTGACCAAGCCTTAGTTAGGAGGCTGACCAAGGCTTAGTCAGGAGGCTGACCAAGGATTAGTCAGGGAACTGACCAAGCCTTAGTTAGAAGGCTGGTGGGAACTCTCGCCTCGTTGAGCCGGTAACTAACCTCATCATCCATCGTATCCTTATGGTTCACAAAGCCCGTAACCAAGAGTACCCGCCTTGCCTTCGTACACCCATGAACAGTAGATTATACCCTTTTCCCGGAGGAATTGGAGTACCTGCAGATCCTCCTGGGCGAGGATCGCAGCGCCTCGATACTTTGCTCCCTTCGGTGCTGCCCTACCATGGACCTTAAAAGGGCCTCAAAATAATCGGTATACACCGGTACCTGCTCGTCTGATACGGGTCTGCCCTTTCTTTGAAGAAGGGGAACCGACCCCTCTACCAGGTCTTTTCTTCTCTTTAGGACGAACAGCCCTGTGCAGGCACCCAAGTCCGCCAGAACTGCCAGAATGAACCCAGGGAAAACAGCGGACCTTTGGTTCAGTTTGTTGTATAAGGTACTCCGTTAACATAAGCTCTTTCTTCCCAGGAAAGGGCTCAGGGTATTCCCCCTAGTTTTAGCTTGGTATATTCGTTATTTATGACGGCTTAATCCCATGAGAAAAATCAAGTGGCAGGGAACAGCTTCTTACATGCAGCAACCCTGTAGGCTGGCTATAGCCCTTGGAAGCCAAACTAGGATATACTGATCTTCCCATGTTTATGTATGGGATGTACGAAGGAGTGTAGCCTATGGCAGTGATACGGCATCCTGATTCGGGGCTGATAATAGGAGATCCCGAGCAATTCCCTTTCTCAGAAGCGGATGAGGGTTTATCAGAAGCCCTGGTAGAGACCGCCTTGCAGGATATGATCCTCTCCCCTTCAGGGTGGAGGGGGATCTTTGTCTCTGGGGGAGATGAGGAGTGTGCCGGTGAAAGCATTTCCGCAGCCCATAAAATAATCCTCGCTGCAGGGGCAAAGGTGTTTGCAGCGTATATAAAAGGGCTCCCGCAAAACAGGAATACCTCCAAACCGGCGCTTATTGTGGGTATGGATACCCGGCCTAGCGGCAGAGCAATAGCGGATCTGCTGATCCGGGTCTTAGTAGCTGAAGGATGCGGGGTCTGCTTTGCCTTTATTACCGCTGCCCCTGAGATCATGGCTTATGCACGGGCCTGCGGGGTTCATAGTACTGCTGCGGGTTTTGTGTATATTTCTGCGAGTCATAATCCTATCGGCCATAACGGCCTCAAATTCGGCCTTACCGATGGCGGAGTATTATCTGCTAAGGAGGCAAACATCCTGATTGAGGAATTTCGGTCCTTCATGGCTGCTCCTGACCGGATCCCCCGGGCAAAAGCACTGGTCCTTCAGGCAGATCCTGAAACTATGGCCCAGGTGTATGCTGCTGCGCCTCGTATCAAGGCAGAAGCCTATGAAGCCTATCTTAGTTTCACCAAGGAAGTGGTGAGCGGACAGGCCAGAACCCTGGCAAGCCCAGGATCAGGCGGTATTTTGGAAGCAGTGGCCCAGGGTCTACAAGCAACTCCCTTGGGCATTGCCGCGGATCTCAACGGATCCGCTCGAACCCTGTCCATTGACCGAGGCTTTTTTGTATCCTTGGGAATAGGCTACCATAGTTTTAATGATACGCCCGGGCTTATTGCCCACCGTATCGTCCCAGAAGGAGAATCCTTGGAACCATGCCGGCAGTTTTTGGAGGAACTTCATCAGAAGGAACCTGCTGTGCTGGTAGCTTATGTGCCGGACTGTGACGGAGACCGGGGAAATCTCGTGATCTGGGATGAGGGGACCCAATGCGCCCGGTGTCTTGATGCTCAGGAGGTCTTTGCCCTCGCCTGTGTTGCTGAACTTGCCCATCTAGTTTGGACCGGGGAGCTCAGGTATGATACCCAGGGACATGCGCAGCAGAAGGTCGGAGTGGTGGTAAACGATCCTACCTCTCTGCGGATTGACCGGATCGCCCAGGCCTTTGATGTGGCTCTTTTCCGGGTTGAAGTAGGGGAGGCAAATGTGGTGGGACTGGCCCGGAAGCTCCGGGAACAGGGGTATACGGTGCGGATCCTCGGTGAAGGTTCCGCAGGAGGTAACATCACCCATCCTTCAGCAGTACGGGATCCTATCAATACGGTAATGGCCATCATCAAACTGCTTACCATTAGGAATCAAGGGGAAAAGCCGGGATTCTTTAAGCTGTGGTGGGATCGTTCGGATCAGGCCGGGGTGTATCAGGCGGATTTTTCCCTTTCAGATATTATCGCGTCCCTCCCTGCGTTTGTAACTACCGGTTCCTATACCCCGGAAGCGCTGCTGCAGGTTAAAACCCGGGATCATGCAGTGCTTAAAACCCGGTATCAGCGGGTCTTTCTCCGGGAATGGGAAACCCGGAAAGAACAGCTTAAAACCCGGTACGGTATTTCAGACTGGGATGCGGCCTGTTATAATGGTATAGAAGAAAAGCGGGGGATTACCCGTTTTGGAGAAGCCCGCCGGGGGGGACTGAAAATCACCTTTACCAACCCGGAGGCTCAGCAGATCGCATCGATCTGGATGCGTGGTTCTGGAACCGAACCGGTATTCCGGGTTATGGCTGATGCGGCAGGGGCTGATCCAGGAATGGAACGGGATCTTATCCAGTGGCAGCGGTGTATGGTTATGGAAGCAGATCAAGCCACCGATTAGGAGAGAAAAATGGGTATACGGGGAGAATTATTTTCAAAAAAGGTGCTGTTGCAAAACAGAACCTACTTCTTTAATGTAAAAGAAAACCGCATGGGAGACTTGTACCTCAACATCGTGGAAAGCAAGAACCGGGAAACTGAGGGCTTTGAACGCCAGTCGGTGATCCTCTTTGCGGATGATATTCAGGCGTTTCTTGGAGGTTTTGACGAATCCCTCCGGGTCCTGGAAAAAGCGAACCGGGAGAGAAAACGAAATGGGCCACCCAAGCCCCGAGTAGCCCGGGATCCAGGGCATCAGGGAGGCGGGAAACCCTCGGATCATCCAGGGGGTAAACGGGTACTGGTGAAAAAGGGAACCCGTCCTTCCCGGGGAGATGAATCTCCCCGCCGGAAACCCGCCTCTGTTCGAGTAGTACGACGGAAGGACTACTGAACCTGGCTGTGCATGAAAAGGCCCCAGGGAAAGGAGTAACCCCGGGGCGCAATCATAAAGGAAGGAGGAATATGAAACAGTACAAAACTGTACCTATTGTTAATAACAATAGAAAAACTGAAAAGTAACAAGCCATGCTGATTTTATCGCCAATTATAAGGGAGGCTTATTCATAAGCTGACCGGTTGAACAAGCCTTGTCTATACAAAACTAACTCGACCCCTTCCATTGGGCAATAGTATGTTCATAAGCGGCAATGGTGGCTGCTAAGGTAATATCCTGGACTTCACCCCGACCTCCCCAATCAGCGCCATCCATGTGGTAGAGGTGCTGCAAGACCCCTTCTAGAGCTGCTACGGTACAGCTTGGATCCGATGCTCTTCGGCGCTGGAGGCCTCGGACTTCTGCTTCAAAGGTTTCCTCGTATTTTATATCCCGCCAATCAACTGATACACCCACGTTCATGCTCCTGGTTCATAGGTAATGAGTCGTTTTATGGTCAAACCCGGACCCGGTATCAGTACCCCTGAGCGACGAACCATCCGTATTTCCTGCCGCTCTGTCCAATTACCCCGCCTATCCAAAGTATACTCATAGCGAGAGGCCACTGCTGTTTCAGGATTACGAGCGGACTCTTCAAGCATACCCACCAAGAATCCTTTTTCGTCCCATTGGAGGGTGTAGTTTTGAATACCCTCGGTTATCAGAGGCTCCTCCCCTGCTGAACTTGGGGAAGGCCCTTCAAAGACTTGGCGCTCCCAATATCGGGGATAACTTTTTGGGTAATTTTTTTGATAATAGAGGGCTGAAAACCTGCCCTGAGCAGCGACGATTTCTGAAACATTACCGAAACTATCGTACTCATACCATTCGCTAGTTGCATCCCCTCCGGTATAGCTCACCAGGCTCCCGATACGAGGATCTTCACCGGCATATCGGGAACGGGACATAAAGAACCCCACGGCATTTCCCTCTGGATCATACCAGGTTTCGGAAATTCCCGTATGATCCGATTGGAAGACTAGAAAATAGACTTGTTCTCCTCCGGTAAGCCGTGCCACAAACCGATAAGGATCCTCATTTTTGATAACCTCAAGGTTCCAAGCAATATCCCTCTTGATGGTAAGGCTTTTTATTTTTTTCGAAGCCCTTACAATCCTCTGTACCTGGGCAAAGGATCCCTGTAAGCAAACCGGAAATTCCACTAGGGAACCGTTTTTCCAGCAGACCCTATACTCTTCTCCTTCAAGGATCAGGGTAATAGAGGCTGGCTTGCCCACCGTAAGGGTAAAAGCATCGGGAGGTACGGTTATGGCCCAATCCGGACGCCAGGTAATGTCTTTTTGTATAGCAGTCAGCAGAATCGGGCCCAAGGGGCAGGGAGCGTCCTTGAGGGCTTCAGGCGCTGCGGGTATAGATGTCCCCGTATCTTGTCCCGGTAAAAACCAGGGAGCCCCTACTCCGAGGAAAACAACACAAAGAAGGGTAAAATAAAAGGACCCACGCATGATACTTCTCAGTCTACTTGATTAGATCCATCAGGGCAAGACCGGTGTCAATAAAATACTTAAGCAAACAAAATAAATAGCCGATAAACTTTTTCTATGATACTTCCTGCATAGCCCATTCCAATCACCCAAGGTTACTGCATTGAGCAATTTATCCATCGATTTTGTAGACGGCGTTCCATGGAAAGGAGCCTCTCTTGCATTGGTGAAGCTGGGCTTTGGTATGAAAAACCCTGCGACTGCCTCTAGGGTATGTGCGGAGATCGAAAAATAAGGTATCCTATTCCTCATGGATATCAATTTCTATTCCCTCGGCGCTGCCGAGGAGGTAACCGGTTCTAAACATGTGATCGAGATAGATGGGAAATCCTACCTCGTGGATTGCGGTGCATTTCAAGGATCCCGGGCCGAGGCGGATCGGAAAAATCGGAACTTCGGTATCGCCACCGACCGGATCGAGTCGGTGGTCTTAACCCACGGCCACCATGATCACTGCGGCCTTCTGCCCTTGCTCATTAAACAGGGGTATCAGGGGAATATCTACGCTACCCCTGCAACCAGGGATATTTCCAACCTTATCATGATGGATTCCGCCACTATACAAGCCCGGGATGCGATGTACTTACGTAAACTAGCTGCAAAAAAAGGGGAAACCTTCACCTGGACCCCCCTCTATGAGGAAAAGGACGCGATTCAAGCTACGAACCAAATAGTAGGCATATCCTATAAGCGGCCGGTTTTTATTGGTGATGGGATTACTCTGGAATTCTACGATGCCGGTCATATTTTGGGTTCTGCTATGGCTTTCATTACCGTCAAAAAGCGAGGGAAGGAGACCCGTATCCTCTGTTCCGGCGATCTGGGGCGTAAGGGAAAGCCCATCATCAGGGATCCTGACCAGGTTCCGGCGCCGGATTATATCATTCTGGAAAGTACCTATGGAGACCGGCGGCATGATAGCACCGATAATGCCATAGAAAAGCTCGCGGAGATTGCCCAACGGACGGTAAAAACCAAGGGGAAGATCCTCATTCCTGCGTTTGCCATAGAGCGGACCCAGGAACTGGTGTACTATTTTCATCTCCTCGTGGACGAGGGCGTCATCCCGGAGATTCCTATTTATGTGGATTCACCTATGGCCACTAATGCCACTACCATCTTCCAAGTGCATCCAGAATGTTACGATGAAGCTATTCATGAGGCCTTTATCAAACACCATAAAAATCCCTTTGGGTTCAATGCCCTTCATTTTACCACCAGTGTCAGCGAATCCAAGGCCTTAAACGATCGTCCTGGACCGTTGATCATCATTTCTGCAGACGGTATGTGCGAGGCTGGCCGGATCCAGCATCACCTGATCCACCACATCGGTGACCCGAACACCACCATTCTGACCGTAGGGTATATGGCCCAGAATACCCTAGGCAGGCGGATTCGTAACAAAGAGCCAGAGGTGAAGATCCACGGTCAATGGTTTAAGCGGAAAGCCGAGGTTGAGGAGATCCATGCCTTCAGCGCACATGCGGATTATGCGGAAGCCTTGGAATGGCTGGGATCTCTGGATACGTCCCGGTTAAAACAAGTGCTGTTGGTTCACGGGGAACCCAAGGCTCAGCGGGCCTTCAAGCAATATCTAATCGAAAATGGCTATCCTGATACAGAGATTGTCCAATACGGCAAAACCTACGATATGAACGAATAAGGGAGAGGAGTATGGGGTATCTTACGGGATTTCATGCCATAGAAGAAGCGCTTAAGTCAGGAAAGGCCACAGGGCCTCTGCTGATCGCTAAAGCGGGTCCCCGGGCCCAGGAAAGTATCGCCCTTGCACGGGAACATAAGGTCCCTATCCACCGGGTAGGTACTCACGATCTGGATCGTCTCACCCCGGATCACCGGGGTATGGCCTTGCAAGTGGTGGATCTCCCGCAGAATAGTGTAATCACCCTGGATGGATTCATCGCTGATCTGGGGGAACGGCAGCAGGCGCTGGTCATGATCCTGGATGAAATCACCGATCCCCACAACTACGGTGCCATACTCCGTTCCTGCGATCAGTTCGGCGTGGATATGGTAATTACCCGGCACCGGCGTATTGCCAAACATGCCCAGAGTATCTCCAAAACCTCTGCAGGCGCTGTGTCCTGGGTCCCGGTGGCAGAAGTGTCCAACCTGCCTCGGGCAGTACAGGATTTACAGGAGGCCCACTTCTGGATTTATGGGATGGACATGAGGGGGGACCCGATATATGAACGGGATCTCCGGGGCCGTCTCGCCCTCATCCTGGGAGGTGAAGGGACCGGGATATCCCGATTGCTCCGGGAACGGTGTGATGCCCTGATGGGGATTCCCTGTAAAGGCAGGATCGATTCCCTCAATGTTTCAGTGGCTGCAGGTATTGTATGCTACGAGGTACTGCGACAGCGAAGCGGAATCATACCCTCCCCATGAAGCAAGTACGGCCGAGGGCACTGCAGGAAGCCGGGTTCCTGCGAGGGTTTACCGGATTGGCAGAGGATTCGTGAAGGGAAAGGGCATGAGGAGTTCTGTTTTCCAGCCACGTCATTTACCCTATGGTGTACGTCTGGATGACCTCTCCTAGAATTTTTGACTTACCGGATTTATAAGAGAACATGGGGGGTACTTCTAACGGAGAGTGGGGGGAATTTTTATTTCTATAGGTTTATCCTGTGTTCCAGAAAGGTTTACCCTTTTATTTTTTTTCTTTTCCTTCTATACTATACCCTAATGATGAAAGTGGTTCAGGGTGTTTCCAGGCTTTGGAACGATAGGGTTTGGTTATGGCGACGGTACGCGGTATTTTGTATCTTGTCCTTTGCCATGAGTACCCAGGAAGTTCAGGCTCAAGCGTCCTTCCGGTTTCCATCTCTGTATTTTATGGATACGGTTCGTTCCCTGGGGAAGGGAACCTATGAGGTTCCCCAGGAAGGGGAACTGCCTGCCCCTGAGCGGGACATTTCTCTCCTTCTTAATAATGATGTTCTCGCATTTTATGGGCATCCCAATTCGATGAACATGGGTATCCTCGGCAGGTACTCCATTGAGGAACTAGACGCCCGTCTTACCAAGTTAGCCGCGGAATATCGGGCGGTGAACGGGGGCAGGGGGGTGCGTAAGGCCTTTTATATCATCTTTGGTACGGTATGGCCCCGAGGGGAAATCGGGATCATCAATGAACAACTCCTCATGAAATATATAAACTATGGGCTGGACCATGATATACTGGTCTTCATTGATCATCAAATCGGCCGGTATAATCCGGTGGACGCCATTAAACGAATGTTTCCCTTTCTCCATTATCCCAATGTCCACCTTGCCCTAGACCCGGAATGGCGGACCACCAAGCCTATGCAGGAAATCGGTACGGTTACTGCGGAAGAAATTAACCAGGTTCAAAAAGTTATGGAAGATTATATAGTGGCTAACAAGATTCCCGGAGAGCGAATGTTGGTGATTCATCAATTTAATTGGCGGATGATCCAGAACCGGGAACAGGTAAGAACCAACTTCCGTCGGGTCCGGTTGGTCCACTGCGCCGACGGCTTCGGTCCTCCTCACCTGAAACGGGATTCCTATGCTTTTAACGCCCAAGCTGTGAATATGCCGGTTAAGGGTTTCAAACTGTTCTACAACTTCAGCATCCCCGGGGCGGGATATGATAACCCCCTCCTCAGCCCCAAGCAGGTCTACGACCTCCATCCTCGGCCCTATGTGATCATGTATCAATAGGAAAGTGTACAGTACTAGCTTGCCTCCTCAAAAAAAGGGGGAGTCCCCTTGAGGACTCCCCCTTTACTCCATTAAACAGATGGTTTATGAATTAGCTAGATCCACTGAGTACCGTTCCAGGTCCAGGTTTTTGCTTCGGTTCCTGCGGTGATGCCATTGGGGGTACTGCTCGTCTCTACTCCTATCGTCGCGCCGGAGTCAACAGTAACCTTTGCTGCGCTTCCGTTTGAACCTTGGCCATTAAGCGTGCCGCCGATTGAGAAATATGCGCTATTACTGATGACCAGTTCCGAGTTTGCCCCTATAACTATAATACTGGCTTTCGCTATTCCCGTGGTGGTTCTGCACGTAAGCTTCCCGTTCAGTGTTGTGGTCTTATCAGTAAGGGTGATTGTAGCATTAGAAGAGCTGGAGTCCCACTTATAGACGCTGGTGTCCCCGCTGCTTACAAAGAGTAGGGAACCGTAGTATCCAGAAGCTCCATACTTAATCACAACCTTACCTTGATTTTGGAAAACAATCTGTCCAGTGGTAGCGTCCGAAGAACCGTCGGCGTTAACCGATGGAACGATGATGGTTCCGCCACTCTCCACATTAATGGTGGATCCGTCAAGGATGAGCGTTTTCCCGGTGCTTACGGTAAGTTTCGTTCCAGTCGGTATCACAAGGCTTACTCCGGCACCAATCGTAAGGTCGTTGGTTATGGTTACATCTTGCCCCAAAGTAAGGGTTGTATCACTAACAGTTACCTTGCCTGAAAAATCAGCGTTTCCTGCTACATTCTCTGCTGCTTGCCCTGCGGTTGAGCGTGTCCACTTGGCGTAGAGAGGGATGTTCCCGGTTACGGTGTCCGACTCAAAATTCCATGCAGTCGTCAGCGCTTCTTCTTTGTACCAGCCGCTGAAGGTGTAGCCTGCTTTAGTCGGATCCGTGGGTTTGGTGATTTTAGCGCCGGATTCAATGCCGGTAAGTTCCGCTACTGCTGACCCGCCGTTCGCGTTAAAGCTTACGGTGTAGACTTCCGGGTCATCACTGCCGGAGTCAGTCGGGCAGCCCATAAAGAACAATGATACGCTTACCATAGCGACCATTACCATCAAGAACCTTTTGTACATAAAAGTCCTCCTTACAAACTATGCTTTACAAACTATGCTTTCCCTCAGGGGAAAGACTGTATCAAAGAGGGCTAAACACGCTTGAAGCTGCGCCGGTGTATGGCATATACTTTCAAGCACATTTAGTCTCGGCCCCGGCGACGGCTTAATCTTGGACGATGCACCGTTTCCGGGGTTTTTCTCTATTTTAATCAGGGACCATCGTCCCTGTTAAAACCACATCAGGGAATAAGCGCCTGCATCATAAGCCCCCACGGGCCTTGTTCTCTCTTGCTGTTCTCCCAGCACAGGCTAAACCAGACCCGTTTACCCCGGTCTTCCTCCTGGAATTCCAGGATATAGGGACTGCGGGTGGCAAATACCGAATGAGGCAGGGCTTCCGGGTTTTTAGGGGCTTCATCAAACACCCCCCAGCAGAGTTTTGCCCCCTGGATGCCCGCGGGCTTGCCCTTAGACCGGACACCGGCATCCCAAAAGGCCACTTCCAGCAGCCTGAAGCCCTTGATACGGACTTCGTACTCCGGGTAGGTGGTGGGCCTTGGGTGAGGGGTGGGAGTGGCATCATGCCGGGGAAGGTTCATGTGATCCAAGTCCTCTGGGGAAACCTTGGGGTTGTAGCGGATCCGGGCATTAATAAACCAGCGGACTTGCTGTTCCAGGGCATGGCGGGCGTCGTTTTTTGCGCCGGTGTCCGCTTTACCCCGGTTGGGGTTTTGGACTTTTTCATAAGCCTCCTCAAAGATGGTAAGTAAGGTTTGCAGTTCGGTAATTTCTTCCGGGGGTATGTTCCAAGCCGTTGCATGAGCAGCGGTATAAGCCAGGAGGTTTTTCACCCATTCAAGGAACGCCCCGTCTGCAGGGGGAACAAAGTTTTTCCTAGACGTCATGGTCTGCCTCTTTTTATACCGGAAGGTACGCACTGGATATTAGGATGTATGCGCTGAGCCGTAGAATGTCTGCACTGGATGTTAGAATGTATGCACTGATCTTCGGAATGCCTGCACGGGACCTTGGAATATACGCACTGAGCCATAGAATGTCTGCACTGAGTCTTGAAATGCCTGCACGGGATGGTGGAATGTATACATTAAACCCCGGAATGTAAACACCCCGCCCGCTTTTTACCGCTCCCGCCGGAATACCCCTCCAAGCCGGTCCTGCAACACCCCACAACCCCTCCAGAACCAAGGCTTCCGGATCAGGTTGTGTAAGGAACAAGGAGAGGCTCTTCGGAATTATTCCTGAGGCGCACTTACGAGGCGGTCGTATATCCGCCCTTAA
>JAITAI010000028.1 GCA_031284195.1 Treponema sp. | reverse complement strand
CGGTGCGGACGAAGCTGCCCAGATCCTGTCCCACCTCAACCCTGAGCAGGTAGAAGCCATAGCTCAGGAAATAGCCTCTATCCGGGGTATCACCCCAGAGGAATCAGAGGCTATCCTGGTGGAATTCCGTTCCCTCTTGGCCGCTTCTTACCAGTATACCGGGCCTGCCCTGGGGGGCATTGATACAGCCCGTCATATCCTGCATACCGCCTTTGGCCCTGAAAAGGGAGAGGCTTTTTTAAAACAGACCCATGCAGAAGCCGCGAAAAACCCCTTCGGGTTTCTGGAAGACTGTTCCGGGGAACAACTGGTCTTCCTGTTTAAGGATGAAACCCCTGCGGTGGAAGCCTTGGTGCTTTCCCGGGTTTCTCCGTCCCTGGCCGCGGCAGTGTTGGCCCATTCACCGCCGGAGCGGAAGATCGCCCTCATCCGGCGTATTGCCCGTATGGAAAAGACCTCCCCAGAGGTAGTGGATCGGGTTGCCTCCACCCTGAAAGAACGGATCCACCATCTGGATAGCAACGCAAGCCCCGGTATAGACGGCATCGGGACCCTCACGGAGATCCTTAAAGCAGCGGACCCTTCTTTTGGGGAACGGATCATGCAGGAACTCACCCAGACAGACCCCTATCTGAGCCGTGATTTGAAAGACCGGCTTCATACCCTAGATGATGTGGTCAAAGCCGAGGATAGGGCCATTGAGGATAAGCTCTTTTCTATGTCCGATCTGGACATCGTATTGCTCCTCAAAGGCCGATCCAAAGCATTTACCGAAAAGATCCTCGCCAACCTGTCCGCTGAGCGCTGCGCCCAGATCCAGGAAGAAGCGGAAATCCTAGGACCGGTACGCAGGCAGGATGTGGATAGGGCAGCCAAGGAATTCTTGGACTGGTTCAGGGAAAACCGGGAAGCAGGCCGCATTTTATTACTTGATGATAAGGATATACTCGTATGAAGACCAGTTTACGGGCCGGACAGGCCCTGGAGAGCGGTTTTGCCATAGTAGACGTGGTGGAACTTGCGGAACTCAAGGCACAAGGCATCTGGGCGCGACACCAGCAAAGTGGCCTTGAAGTGTTCCATGTGCTGAATGAGGACCCGGAGAATCTCTTCGCCTTCGCCTTTGCCACCACCCCTGAAGATTCTACCGGAGTTGCCCATATCCTGGAACATTCGGTGCTCTGCGGTTCAGAGCGCTATCCCCTCAAGGATGCCTTTTTGGTATTAGCCCAAGGAAGTCTCCAGACCTATCTCAATGCCTGGACCTTCCCGGATAAGACCGTGTACCCGGCCAGTTCAATCCATGAGCATGATTACTTTAACCTCATAGCAGTCTACGGGGATGCGGTGTTCCGGCCCCTCCTCTCAGAATGGACCTTTATGCAAGAGGGGCATCGCTTTGAATTGACCGCTCCTGCAGCAGGAAGCCCCGGGTCAGACCAGCTTTCTCTCACGGGAGTAGTCTATAATGAGATGAAAGGGGCTTATTCGTCCCTGGATGCCTATGCGAGCTTGTGGTCTACCAAGGCAGTGCTGCCGGATACGCCCTACCGGTTTGAATCAGGAGGAGATCCGGAATGGATCCCTTCCTTGACCTGGGAAGGCTTACGGGAATTTCACCGGACCCGGTATGTTCCGGGGAACTGTCGGATCTTCTTGGCAGGGAATATTCCCACGGAAAAGCAACTTGCTTTCTTGCAAGATCAGGTCCTAGCAGGGCTTGCTCCGGGAAAGGCGGCTCCCCCCATTCCCCTAGCGAAGCAATGGAACACCCCGCAACACATCACCGTCCTTGGTCCTGCCGGGGCAGAGCAGAAAGCCACGGTACTCCTCTCTTGGCTTTGGGGTGATTCCTTGGATACAAGGGCTACCATGGATCTCGGTGCCCTCACCGAAGTTCTCTTAGGGCATGACGGATCACCCTTAACCAGGGTACTCATTGAGTCGGGATTGGGAGAGGATCTGTCACCGGTAACCGGTCTTGATGGAGAACTGCGGGAAAGGGTATTTACCGTCGGTCTTCGGGGGATACAGCCCCTGCAAACAGATACCGTTCCAGACGCCGCAGTGGAGGCCTTGATCCTCACGGAATTAAACCGTTTGGTTGCCGAAGGGATCTCCCCGGAGGATATAGAGGCAGCCCTCTTATCCATGGAATTTTCTCACCGGGAAATCCGTCGCGCTCATGGACCTTATTCCTTGGTATGGCTGCAACGGTCCCTGGGTACCTGGATTCACGGAGGGACCCCTTGGGAGGGTCTCCTCTTTGTGCCGGAATTCACCGCCCTCAAAACCCGTATTGCTCAGGCTGCAAAGACCGGGACCCCTTATTTTGAATCCCTCATCAGGAAATACCTGTTGGATAACCCCCATCGGGCCTGTATCGTGATTGAACCCCAGCAGGGCTTTCTTGAGCAAAAAGAAGCGGCCCTCGCAGAACAGCTTGCCAAGAGTGCAGCAGCTTTGAGCGAGACAGAGAAAGCCCAGATACAAGCCAAGGTTGCAGAGCTTACTCGGATTCAAGGGGAAGGGGAGTCTCTTGAAGCCCTGGCACGGATTCCCCACCTTTCCCGGCAGGATCTTTCCCCTGAACAGGAACCCATACCTCGAGAATGCCGGGATGCCGGGGGAGTACCGGTACTCATCCACGATCTCTTCACCAATGGTATCACCTATGTGGACCTGGCCTTCCCTGTGGATGTACTTGAACCTGAAGATTATCGGTGGCTGCCGTTTTTTTCCCGAGTGGCGCTTTTCCTAGGACTCCCTGGTCTTGATTACGGAGAAGTTGCGAGTCTCCAGGCCCGTACCCTGGGAGATCTCCACGGGACCTTGCAGATCAGTACGAATGCCCCAGGCGCAAGCAGGACCATAGCAACCCCGGCAGGCATCTTCGACCTAGCCGGACGGGATTGGCTGGTTTACCGGCTCAAGGCTTTAGATGAAAAGATAGGTCCTGCTCTGGATTTAACGCTGCGGCTCATCACCGAGGGGGATTTTTCCGATCACCGGCGTATCCGGGACTTGGTTCTGGAGTGTAAGAACAACCTGGATGCGAGCCTTGCGCCGATGGGGCATCGGTACGGGGTAATTCGTTCAGAGCGGTATTGTTCCCGGACCCGGGCCGTGGAGGAACTCTGGAGCGGCCTTAGCCAGATCGACTGGATGCATACCCTAGCCGCCCTGGATGATGGGGCTCTGAGGGATCCGTTGATCCGTATTCGGGATACCCTGGTATCCAAGGCAGGCCTCATGGTCAACCTCACCGGTTCTGGTGATACGCTGAGCGCTTCCTGCCGGGCCATTGATCAGCAATTCAGCCGCTTTGGGCCTCCTCGTTCCCGGAATTCTCATACTTCCAGTCCCGAACCCTTCTTCACCCTTTTGGGAACCCCGGGAACCGGGGCCCCTGAGGTGTATGCTTCGCCTTCTCTCCAGGTGGGTTTTGCCGCCATGACCTTGCCTTCGGCTGCTTTTGGGACCAAAGAAAGCGCCGTGGAATCGGTCTTGGCTCACGGGCTTTCCACAGGCGCCCTCTGGGAAGATATCCGCATGAAAGGCGGCGCCTATGGAGCCTATGCCCAACCGGATAGTCTTGAAAGGCTCTTTTCCCTGGCTACCTACCGGGATCCCAATCCACTGCGTTCCTTGGATGCCTTTGCTGCTATATTAAAAGACCGGGTACGCCTGCTGTTTAATGCAGAATTCCTGGAAAAAGCGGTCATCGGGACTTATGCCAAGAAGACCCATCCCCTGGTGAGCGTTGAAAAAGGGTTTTTGGACTTTTTCCGGTTCCTCTACGGTATTCCCGTAGAACATCCTTCACGGATGCTCGCTCATGTGATTGGGGTTTCTGCCGAGGAGATTATCCAGGCTGCTCAGCGCCTCTCCCAGTACACCCAGCAAGGTTCACCTTATAAAGCGTCACCGATTATCTTAGCAGGAACCGGGACCGCGGAGAAAGCCGCAGCCCGCCTTGGGGTTCCAGTGCAGCCGGTACCAGTTTAAGACCCTACAGGAGTAGAAAAGAAAAACATGAAAACCCTAGTCATCCTTTTGGGGTCCTTGTTACTTATAAAGGGAGCACCGGTGGGCGCTCTTTCATTGGATGCCTTGCTCCTTCCAGAACAGCGGATAGCTCTCCTTGAGGCGGGAACCTTAAGGGAAGTACAATTCAAGCGCCTTACCCCCCTACTTATCCCCGGGCATACCCTGATTCAAAAGTTCATGAATGATACCTTGGAAGCCTTAGAACCCAGTATTCTGGTGGAAAGCCTGCATCTGTATAAGAAGCCGCCGGGAGCGGCGTTTCCCCAGTGGACCAGCGCAGAGCGGGGGGCGTTGTTCAACGAAACCTTGGCGCTCAGTACCTTGGCAGGGCTCCGTTACTTTTCTACCAGCCGTAATGCCATGCGGATCTTCTATGAAACTTCCCAAGTGATTGACGGGCCTGATACGCAAAAGCCCCTCCCGGATCCGGTGTATGAAGTACCTCCTACACGGGTGATCCTCTATGCTCGTCAAAAGGACCTGACCTTTGGAGATACTATCTATCAATATGAGTACCATGCCGGTGAAGACGCCCTGTTATTGGTACAGCAGAACCTCACCCCGTTAACGGTGGGGATAATTCCTGCGGTCGGGAAACATAAACTCTGCTCGGTGGTGGCGGTCATGGATGCGGAAGCCTTTCTTCTGATTTATGCGGTATCCATGGCCAAGGCCGTTTCCCTTCCGGGTATGAATCAGCGGGTGGGTCAATCCTTTGCCACCAGAACCGACGCGCTCATGTCCTGGTTCACTGGGCGGGCAGAGCGGGCTTTTAAGGGGCTTATTCCTTAATATCTGAGCCAAGTTTGATCGGAAACTTCGGTTCCGATCAAAATGGTTTCCGAAGAAGCGGTCTAAAGCCCTTCGGGGTTCCATTCGCCTAGGTCGCTAGGGTCCCACGGTTCATTCCCAACTAGGGGAGGCGGGTAGCAGTCCGTCCGTTATGAGAAGGCAATCGACCCCAGGTCCTCCAACCCGCCTACAAAGGGCAAAAATCGGCTTTTCTTGAAACAGTTTATTGACATTTTTTTACCTGAAAAGGGATTATAGTACCATTCTAGGCGCTGTTAGTATCGTATCTGTAGGTGTTGGAGCAACGGCAACTTCCCTCAGCTATGATGCGCTTCTTCAAAAAGCCCAAGGCATATGTAAGTTGATAGGTATTCAAATTAATTCCTATGAAAATAAACTTTTCGGGTTTATCTCCATTTCGAGGAAAACTGAAATGGTGGGAAGCGGTTCACAGCCACGGTCTTTGCTCCGCAAATTCCTTATTAGCCGCCGACCAATGTCGCATACAGCCGGAACGTTATGTGCAATACGCCTTGGAAATTTTTAAAATATATTAACCTGGGCGTGGACGATGATGCTGGTAAAACGGAAGGTGAGAGCCTGATAGGGGGAGTCCGTCCTTTTTC
Source organism: Treponema sp. (assembly GCA_031284195.1). GTDB lineage: Bacteria > Spirochaetota > Spirochaetia > Treponematales > Breznakiellaceae > JAIRLU01. The sequence goes on along the minus strand of JAITAI010000028.1, from coordinate 11 downwards.
CCGGGAAGGGG
>JAITAI010000299.1 GCA_031284195.1 Treponema sp. | reverse complement strand
TGGTATTCCAACTACAGTACAATCATCAGGTACATCTTTCGTAACAACAGCATTTGCGCCTATCATTACATTGTTTCCTATCTTTATATTACCAATAATTATTGCACCTGCCCCAATTTCGACATTATCGCCGATCACTGGAAGCCCACCTCCTCTATTTCCTTCATTCCCTACAGTAATTTGCTGGCGTATTGAGCAATTTTTCCCGATTGATTCTGCATATATTATCGTTGAAAACCTATGCTATCATTAAGCCGGTACCAATATTTATTGTTGAAAGATATAGCGTATTTGTTGGCAAGCATAAAAATTTTATAAGATACTGCAATAAACCAATACGGTTATAAAATAAATTCCTATAATCACGGAAAAACGACATAAGATACAAAAATCCTATTTGTATCCCATATTTTTCTTTTTTGAGAAGTGACAACCATCGCTTAATATCCTCTTTAATTACACTTCGTTTATTATGCACATTAAATATTAAATAATGCGGAATAAGCCTAAATGAACTAATAACAAAAAAAACAAAATTTATTATTTTTTTACAATGTTTGTACAGGGGGGTATAATATTCATAATAATATCTCCTTCTTATTTTAAATAGAAAATAATTCTACTATATATTTCCCTAAAAACCATAGGGATTTTTATTTGGTCTATTACCAATACATTATGCTACAACGAGCCGTGAGCGGGCGAAGGCGCAGCCTTCGCCTCGGAGTTTGCTTCGCAAACTCCACACAGAGGCGGGGGGCTGTAGAGCCGGGAACGGGCAATTCCGCTTTGTGGCTTTGCCCCGGAGTTTTGCGGAGCAAAACTCCATAAGGGGGCGGGGGCTTTCTTTTGGGCTGCGGTTAGCCGAAACATGGAAATATTGTAGTTAATATGGAAAATTGGTGCAATAGCCCTTTCCCAGAAAAGCCTTATATAGAACAGGTAACCCATCAAAAAACCTATTTTCCCTTTTTAAATGAGCTGTTTCACGCCCACGTCCAGACAGGATACACCCAAGACTGGCCCAGACCTCCAATCATCAGGTGAAGCCGTCCAACTCGTCTATTTAATGGCGAAGCGTATGGGATACCGGTACTGGACCCCCACTGCCACTCCATTGGCTTCAGCAGGACTGCTCGCCCGGATACCTTGGAAGGCCTTAACCGCAGCTTCTCCAAAACCCCGGCCAGAAGGCTCCTCTTTAAGTACGGTGATCCGCCGAATCTCCCCCTGAGCATCCACAAACAGCGCCAGAATCACGACCCCTTCAACATTAGACCGCAGGGCAATAGGAGGATAGACCAGGTTTTTCCGGATATCCCCTTCGGAAAAAACAGGAACCTTGGAAACCCGGTGCTGAGGAAGGTATTCCGGGTCCCGGGATTGGGACTGAACCGGTTGCGGCGGAGCTTCATAGGGCAGGGATTCGACTATTACCTGGTCCTGGGGGACCTCATCGGTTTCTACCATAGTTTCAGCGATGGCTTCTACGATCTGCTGCGGCGCTGGTGGACGCGGAGGAAGGGGTGGCGGAGGCGGAAGAGGCAGCGGAGGCGGAAGTTCTTCCTGGATGTCCGCCAGTTTCATGATCTTGGCCTCAGGTTCACGGGTATCTGCTGTGGTTTCCAGATGGAAAACCAGAAAAAAGATCAGGAACCCATGTAAAGCGGCAACCAGCAGAAAAAGGGCCAGCCGCATCCGGTTAATAGCAGCAAGCCGCGAACCTGCTTCCATCATCGGTCCTTAACCACAAAGCTAACCACCCGGTATTGCAGGATCTGGAGCATCTGTAATATCCGGTTAATATGGGTAAAGGGGGTTTCCCGGTCCGCGATGATATGAATCCGGGTATCCGGTGCTTCCTGATAGGTGGAGATGATGCTGTTTTCAATGGTCTTCAAATCACTGGGAAGCCCATCCAAGTAGAGCGCCCCTGCCCGATCAACCCAAATTTCCAGGTTCTTTTCTGCACTGGTCTTTTTCGCAGCCGCTGCTTCAGGATACTCGATTTTCACCTCCCGCCGGTAATTAATCAGGGAAACCAGCATAATGAATATAAGGAGCAAAAAGGCCACATCAGACATGGAATTAAGGGGAACCACGAACCGTTTTCGCTGCCTGACCAACCTCATAAGGCCCCCTCAGAAGGAGGTTCATCTTTCATGGAAAAGGAAAAGGCCTCTACCTCAAGGGTTTGCGCCAATTCCACAAAGGAAACCACCTGCTGCCAAGGTGCACGAGGCGCGATGCTTAAGACCACTGCCAGGTTCGGATTGACCCTCACCGCAGTCTGTATCTCCTGTTCCGCGCTCGAGAGCTCTATGACCGTACCTTGATACAAAAGGGTTCCCCTATCGTCTAATTCAAAACGCAGGAGATCCTCTTTCAAGATCAAACGGGTCGAATCCTTAGCAGGAAGATGCATGATGAATCCTTTGTTGATATTAAATCCTGCAATCACGATAAAATAAATAATCAACAGAAAGGCAATATCACTGGAGGCGCCTGCATCTTCAAAGCGGCTTCTTTTTCTTTTCCTTCCGAACTTAAGCTGCATGATTCTTTTCCCCTTTTTCTTGCGCTATACCATCATTTTTGCTCATTTGATTTTGGTCAAGATGTATTCTTGTGAGATACTTTGGAGTATCTTATCCCATTGATAGTCCAGGTATATCCATGAAAACGCTTCTTCCCAATCTCTGAGGAGCGCGCCGGAATTTCGCAAGACCCAGAGGGTTTCCGGGAAAATTTGTTCAGTGTAATGCCGGTTCCATGCAACCTGTTCCCCTCGAACCCAGGAGGCATCCTCGGTAGTCCATCCAGAAGGACGTTGCTTGCGCGGCGCCAGTTCCGGCATGAGCAGGGGTTTCCAGTAGGCCCCAAAGTCTTCAGAGCTGGAAAAATCCGGCAGATCCTCCTGGGTATGCATCCATTCGGTTAAGGCGGCGATGCGGGTGTACCGGTTACGCAGGGCAGTGAGGGCCTCTTCCCCGGAAAGGAGCTTATGGTTCCGCCGAATCTTACCCCAGGAGATCTGGCCCCGCTCAATAGGTCCCTGCCCTTGCCATAAGGCGCTGTTTCTTTGCAGGATAAGCCTGGCCTCTCCTGCTAGCTCCAGGGTAAATTGGTTCCACCCGGTATAACTGCTCCCTAAAAAATGAAGCTCCTCCAGGAATACCCGGCCTTCTGCATCAGGAGCGGATATCCAAAAATACACCCCTGGATACCCGCTCAGAGAGACCGCCAACTTTTCCGTATCAGGATCGCCTTTTTTTGCGTGGAGATACCGGATCTCTATACCTGCTGCAGCCCGGTACACCCCCAGGGTCTTTCCTGCAAACCCAGACCCCTCCAGGAACTGTCCGGCCTTTTCCACCACGCTCGTGCAGCCCGAACAAATAAGTAAGCAGGTGAGCATCCCCCAAAGCCATCCCGAGGGTTTGTCCCTCTCTTTCATGGGTATTAATAGGTCCATTTAAACCCCACGGAAACCATCGGAATAGGCAGTTGGTAACTAGCAGTAGTACTCCCTTCATCTTCCTTCCCGGTATAGCTGTTAAACGTGGTATTCCGCTGTCTTGTCTTGAGGAAGGCCAAGGTGTTTTCCACTGCCGCATAGATTTCCGACTGTACCTTGCCTCCTGGATTAAACCGGAAGAATGAGAACTTAATATCCAAGGGCAAGGCGAAACCGTCCCGTTCAGTGTCAGAATACCGGGATGAGCGTTTCCATTTTTCAATCACCAGCCCTGTTTCTGTACCATCCGCATTGAGTACCCTAACCGGATAGCTGGTAACTTCCCCCACCACACTCTTAGGCGCGCCGCTGGCCAAACCAAAACGGATTGCAATATGGAAGCGCTGCAGGGGTTTAATATTGAGGACGATGTTCAGGTTATGAAAACGGTGAAACGAAGGATAATACCAATCCGGCCTATCGGGATCGTCCCTTGAGGGGTCCCGGTACCGGGCGTGATTAAAAGAATAGCTGATCCAGCCGTCCCAATACCGGGCTTCTAATTTTTGCAGCATCAGATCAAATCCCCAGATCCGGCCCTCCCCATCAAACTGATAGTCCGACACCAGCGCATTTTCTTGGGTTACTAATGACAGATAGGAGCGATCAAACACCCGTTTGATATACGTTTCGATAGTAAGGCTATACCCATTGGAAAAATCCACCTTAGTTCCCAAAATACTGGTCCAGGAACGGCTCTGTTTCATATCAAAATCATCAATGCCGCTGTCCTTACCAATATAAATCAAGTTGGTATTCATAGAAGAAAACAAACCGGTCCCCACCGTAAGGCTTAAGGAATCCAGGGGACCCTTGTTTTTCAGAATACCGAAATCCAGGTTCAGCCGGGGATTAAGGGCCGGAGCGGTTTGAATAGTGAAATCCTTCCCCACAAAGTACAGATGGTCCAGCCGAAGCCCCAGTTCAGCGCCAAAACGCCGTTCAGGACTGGTATATTCCACCAGGGTATACAGGGAAGAAAAAAAGCCCCGGTTCCGTACATCGTTGCTGAAGGTAACGGGGTAATGGGTATACCAGGGACGTTTCTGAGGATCGGCAAGGGTCTTGTTCGTATCCAAGGTCTCCTGCCAGAGATGGGCACTTTCCTCCTCAATCCATTGGCTGTACAATTCCTGTACTCCTGCGGCAAAGAGAAACCCTTTGGTTAGATCCCAGTCCACATCAAAACGTCCCTGATAATTGATGGTCAGCTCGGTCATGGTATCACCCATCGTATTAGTCAGGTCATAGGAGGTTTTACCCTCATCTAGATAATCCTTGAAGTCCTCCAGGAATTTCGGTGAATACGGGACATGTACGTCATTTTGCATTGCTGCATCCAAGTCTGCGCTATGAAAACCCCCGCCCGCAGTAGCCTTAAGGACCATGGAGGGTAGGGGATTAAAGGTTATACCCGTAATGAGAAAGCCCAGTTTATTATCCCAGCTAAAGCGCATGTCGTTTTTACTTACCAAGCCCTCTGCCTCGCTTTCGTTCTGATAATAGGCTCCCATCCCATCACCCCCAATAAAACCGTTAAGGGTCCATTCCATATCCTGGGTAAACCGGTAGTTTGCCGAAAAAGCGCTGCTTCTGATATAGGGGGCCGTGGTAATATACCGTACCTCTTCCACAAAGGGTTTGACCGCCCAAACAAAGGGGTCCCAATAGGTGAGCTTCCCCATGACCATGACCCCTCCTTTTCCCCATAAGGGAAAGGAAAGGTTGAGGTTAGTGGCGCTCGAAGAAAGCCCCAATTCAAGCTCGGTTTCGGTACTGGAAGGTTTTTTTGAGGTTACCTCCAAAAGCCCTGAAATGGTGTGTCCATACCGGGAGGAAAAAACCCCATGGGAAAGCTGGGCGCTTTGAACCATCCGGGGATCAAAGATGGAAACCCCGCCTCCCCAGTGGTAGGGCTGCTCAATGTAGAACCCATCCAGAACCGCGGTCAAGTCTCCTGGGGTTCCCCCTCGGATGGAAGGCATGGCGTTAAACATACCTGCATAGCCCACTCCTGGAAGGAGCTTAATGGAGGTCATCACATCTTCGATGATGCCGATCTCCGCAGTCCGGGAAAGCTCCCTATCTGATATGGCCACACTCCGGCCGCTTCTGGTTTCGCTTACTCCGGGTCTGGGAGCTTCGATCACCAGTTCCTGGTTTTCCAGGATGCCGCTCAGGTGCAGCAAAAGGGTAAAACTGTTTCCCCTTATAGGAATGAGGAGCCTGCCGTTTTCGTAGCCTGGATAGGTGGCTTGGATCACCACCTGCCGGTCATCTGGAACCGGTATCCGAACTTTCCCGTCCTCATCGCAGGTATACTCCTGTCCATCCCAAGACCGGATCCGGGCGCCTTCCAAGGGGAGGGCTAAATCGGTGTCTTCCACGGTTATCTCTATATCCCGGGCGTATAAGGGGATAAGACCGATTACCAACAGGATCAGGATTGTAGGGCATTGTATAGTTAAGGTACGGATTTTTTTCACTATGTTTACTATAATAAAAGGCCCTGGTATGAACAAGCCGGTACGAGGGTAAGGGCATAGAAAAAACGGTGGGGTACAGGAAGACTAATCCCCGTGCATTTTCTTTGTTAGAGCCGTTCTAACCCGTAGGTTAGAGCCATTAACTATCGAGGCTATTTCATCAGACCACAGGTCGCCCTAACCGGGGTTTAAAACTAGCTCGAGCTACAAGCTGGAAAAGAAGGGTCCTTCAGGGGATTTTCAGTCCGATCCAGCCTGCAGGCCCTTCCCCTTCTTCAAAGGAACTGTCTTTCGTTGCCTACGGCAGGTGTGAAGCGCTATGGGGGCCCGGCCCCCATAGTCGTGGAATGGTTGCTCTCCTTATCCCTTGCAGGATTATCTCCCTTCGATCAGATCAATGGGATCCAGGATCATCGCTTTACCGTCCACATCTTGGGTGCTGAGCATGTTCTCCTGAAAGAGAAGCGTCCCATAGGGATGTACCCTTATTTCCGACTGGGCCTGACGGGTCAAGGCGATATCAAACCGGGCAAGATAGCAGTTTCCCTCAGAAACTATGATCCCATAGAGATCGCTGCCATTAACCCACAGGAGGCTCTCCCGATGGATCTCGTCCTCTCCCTGATGCAGCACCTCC
>JAITAI010000288.1 GCA_031284195.1 Treponema sp. | reverse complement strand
TTGCCCTTGCTCATATCGACAAGGCTGCGTATACTAAAGGGTATATTGCAATCTGGAGGACTTTAATGGATAAAGCTACTATCCTTGCTCAGGCGAAGGATTATATACATAACGAAAAGGATGTGCATTTCAAGGCTGAAGTTGAAAAGCTCTTGACTGTAGAAGATTGGAAGGAACTGGAAGACCGGTTCTTCAGGAACTTGGAATTCGGTACTGGAGGACTGCGAGGGGTGATTGGTGGGGGGTATAATCGCATGAATACCCTGGTGGTAAAACGGGCTACCCAGGGCCTTGCCTCCTATGTACGGAAGGCCTTTCCAGATAAGGCTGCTGCCGGGACCCTTTCTGCAGCCATTGCCTTTGATAGCCGTCATTATTCGGCGGAGTTTGCCGAAGCGGCAGCCTTGATTTTTGCGGTTAATCACATCAAGGCGTACCTATTCTCATCCCTACGCCCTACCCCGGAGCTTTCCTTTGCCATACGGCAATTGGGCTGTGATACGGGGATCGTAGTTACAGCCAGCCACAATCCAGCGCAATACAACGGGTACAAGGCATACTGGAACGACGGTTCTCAGGTGATAGCCCCCCATGATACAGGGATCATTGAAGAGGTAAACCGAGTTACCGCTATTAAAGAAATGGATAAAAACGAGGCTCTAGCCCAGGGGCTTTTACAGATAATCGATAAAGAAATCGATGCACCTTATCAGGCCATGGTACGGAGCCGCCTCTTGAGGCCGGATCTGATCAAGGAAAAGGCCGGTGAAGTCAAGATCGTCTATACCCCCCTGCATGGGACCGGGGCCATGCATGTAGAGTCGGTTTTGGGCAATTTAGGCCTCAAGGTTATCACCGTACCGGAACAGCGGGAGGGAAACGGAGATTTCCCTACAGTGTCCTTTCCCAATCCTGAAGAAGCCCCGGCTCTGGAACGAGCCCTCAAGCTGGGGAAAAAAGTGGGCGCTGATGTGGTCATGGCTACGGATCCTGATGCAGATCGCTTAGGGATCGCCGTACCGAATAGCGCAGGAGACTTTACCTTGGTTACCGGGAATCAGCTTGGAACCCTTTTGGCAGACTATATCTTTCTTTCCCTGAAAGAAACCGGGAAGATGCCCGCCAAGGCCGCGATGGTCAATTCTATAGTTACTACAGGGATGCAGCAGCGAGTGGCCGCGTCCTACGGGGCGGTATGTATCGAATGTCTCACCGGCTTTAAATGGATAGCCGATGTGTGGCGAAAAAGTGAAGCTGCCGGTACGCCTACCGTAGTCTTTGGTACCGAAGAGAGCTATGGGTATTTGGTAGAACCAGAAGTCCGGGATAAGGACGGGGTTTCCGCAGCAGCTATGACTGCAGAGATGACCCTGTACTGGCAGAGTCAGGGGAAGAGCCTCCTGGACCGGCTGGATGAACTGTACCAGGCAAATGGCTATTGGCAGGAGTTGGGCATATCCAAATACTTCCAAGGTTCTGAAGGCCCTGCCATTATGCAGGGAATTATGGAGTCATACCGAAAGCAAGCTCCGACCGTGCTGGGGGGTATCGAGGTTGAGAAAGTCAGGGATATCCGGGAATCGGTGTGGAAGTACCCGGCCCAGCCGGATCGCCGGGATCCGGTGGACCTTCCCAAAAGTGATGTGCTGCAGTTCTACCTTAAAGATGGAACTGTGGTGAGCGCCCGTCCCAGCGGTACTGAGCCTAAGATCAAGTTTTATGCTAGTTGTTGTACTGAGGTTGGCAGGGATGGTATACTCGCGGCCAAGGCAGAGGCTGCCCGGAAACTGGAGGCCATCAAGAAGGACATACGGCAGGTCATAGGTGATTGAAAGAGCGTCTCTCCAAAAGCATAGGCACACAGATCGAGGTGTTTCACCATGTAGATCCCTGCCATACTTCTTAGATTACCTCCTCCCATCTTCCGTTTGAGCCTTCCAGTTAAGCCCTCCTCGAATAGGGGGAGCTTCTGGTTTTTCGAGGATCCATTCATTTTCATACAAGTGGAAGAGGGCAAGGAGGGCTCCTGATTCTGGATCATACCAGGCGATAGTACCTTCCGTATCCAAGGCAATACAATAGGCGCCTCCGTCAATAAGACGCAGAGGAAAGCCGGGACTCCGTTTAAAGGGCCTAGGACTCCTTGAACCATAGAAGATAGCTTCTTCTCCTCCCAAGGTTGCCGCCAGGGTTTCCCTGGATTCTGCGATACCGAAACCAGTATCCTCTCCAGGATATACCGCCACCTGACTTGAATGGGAAGGGTTTGCTAAGGATAGCCTCGTAATGGCAGTGGTCAGACGTCCTTCCTGAGCGTCTACGGTCACTCCATAGGGGACGCCGCTGGCCCCGCAATACACCCTGGCTCCCACTGAAGCAGGAATCGGGAGGGGGAGGGTTTCTCCGGTACTGCTATTCACGATAAGGAAGGGAGCGCTCCCAGAAACCACACTTTGTCCGATGAGGATATTCCCATCCTTGAGCAAGGTGGCGTCCAGGGAAGCCACAGATGAAAAAGAAAACAGCCGCGCTCCGGTGCTTACAGAAAGAACCGTAATATTCCCTACCGAATCAAGAAAGAGAGCCTGTTCTCCCCGAAGCACTGCAGAACGAAGGGGAAAACGCAGGGACAATTGGTCCAAAACGAGGGTTTTCCCCTGAGATACTGGGACAGCATCCGTCCCTAGGGTCCTGATTATGGGGAGCGAACCCGTAGGGGTTTCCTGCCAGAGTAACAAGCCGTCCATACCCCCTTCTCCAGCTTCAGGATCCGATGCAAGCCGCGTATAGATACTCGGCTCCAATGGAATAAGGGTCTTATCCTCCAGTTGGGTATAATCCAGAGGTATGAACCCTAAGACCTGTCCTTCGGTGAGAAAAGCCAAAGAAGATGCTACTGCAGCGGCGTCAATTATGGATTCCTGATTCCGTACCTCCATCATAGCCACGGTTCCATCCGCTTTACCGATCCATACTCCCCCATCCATGGTACCCAAAGCCAGGGTATCCGCAGTAATAACGGCGCTCATAACCTCCGGCAGTTGTAAAGGCACGGGCCATTGGGTTTTAATCTCCAGCCTACCGGTATTACTCATGGCAAAATGGTACAGTTTCGATGCACCGGGACCAGTGGCCAGACACATAAATTCAGGGGTTTCCCCTCCCAGAGCAAACACCTTCCCCTGGGAAATACCCCGTTCTCGAGCTATGGTGGTACCTGAGACCGCATCCAGAATCACGAGGCCCCCTGCATCTATGCCTCCAATAAAACGGTTATTACCGAATAAAAAGGGCATTCGTATATGATCCGGTACGGTAAAACGCCGGATCTCCTTTCCCGATTCCAGATCCCAATAGGAAAGGATCCCCGAAGGGGCATACCCAATCATGGTCCGTTCCGACTTGCCGGTAGCGGCAAAACTTAAGGTACCGGTACTATCCGGGGCTTTCAGGATATTTCCGGTTTCCGCGTGTATGAACTGTACCTCCGGGTTACCCTGTTGAACCAAGATCAAGAAATTACCCCCTCCAGAATAGGTGATATACGAGATGGGATACCTAGAATCTATGGTAAAAAGCTTTTGTTTAGCCTCATAATCCCAAGCAGCAATGCGGTACCGGTCTATACCATCCCTTTCTAGCAGGCTAACCTGAGATTTACCGGGGCGCAAAACCATGGCCGGGATGGCATAGGGGCTTACTTGAAAACGTTCTTCTGCAACAGCCCCGGGAATATCCCAGATTCCCAAAAATCCATCATCCCCGGCACTCAGAAGCCGCCCCTGTTCATCATAGATCAGGGTATGCACCGCTCCTTGGTGCCCTCCCCTGGGTATCAGCAATGCTTTGTCTGCCTGGGGAACTTGGGCGGATAGACAGGATACTGCCGGTAAGATGCTTAAGAGGCTTAACCCGCAGATGAGGATACCCGTATTATAGCCCATAACTTTCCCTGACAGCGCCATTAACGATGGACCAGATAGAGAATATCCCCAAAGACCGCAAAGGCCATGAGGCCGACAATCAGCACCACCCCGACGGTCTGGAAAACGTAGATGGCCCGAGGGGGCAGGGGTTTCCGTTTAATCCCTTCAATAATAAAAAGCAGGATCATCCCCCCATCCAAAATCGGAAGAGGGAGGAGATTCATGATACAGAGGGCTATAGAAATAAGGGAAAGAAAACTTGCCATGGAACGTAAGCCGGTACTCACACTTTCTCCAAACCCTGCCGTGGCTACATCCCCCACCATGTAGGTAATACGCACTGGACCAGACACTGCCTGGGTTAGATCGATGCCTCTAAAAAGGAGGGCAAAACTGCGAAAGGATAGGACAAAGGTTTTCCAGGCTTCCTCTGTACCTTTGATCAAGGCTCCCAAGGGGGAAAGTCGAGGAGTACGGTAGTGAATCGTCTGGTAGTTTATCCCCAGCTCGGTCCCGCCGTCCTCGGTATAGGAAAGGACCAACTCGGTATCCATGAGCTGTCCTGCCCGTTCAAACTCCACCGACAGGATCGGCGGTTGGGTTCGTATGATAGAGAGTAAGGCCACGGTATAGGGTATGTCCGTACCATTTATCTTGAGAATCCGATCTCCTTTTTGGATACCTCCAATAGCTGCGGAGCTGCCAGGGCTTACCGAAGCTACCACTGGGTCAGCCCAGAAATAGACCCCTATCTTTCCTGCCCCAGTACGCTTATCCAACTGGGGCCGCACTTTAAGGGGTAGTAGGGTTCCCTCCCGCTCTACCGTGAGGGACAGGTCCTTTTCTGGATTGACCGCAATCATTTCCTGTATATCCTGGTACGTGGCAGTGGGCCGGTCGTTGATGTGGGTAATCCGATCTCCGGTCTTAAGGTTCCCCTCATCTGCAGGGTATCGCTCTTTCGGGTTGATACTGGAAGCCAACACGATTCTGTTTTCCAGGGTAGTTACTTCAAATCCGAGTCCCCAAATAACCGAAAGCGCCAGGACCGCGAAGATCAGGTTAAAGAAAGGGCCTGCAAAGGACACGGTAATACGCCTCCAGGGGCTTACCCCAAAGTAGGTACCCTTCACCGGGGCAATCGCCTGCCGGCGCTGTTCATAGGCTTCTTGGAATTCATTTTCTCCCCGCATCTTGCAGTACCCTCCTAAGGGAAACATACCGATCCGGTATTCCACTGAGCCGATTTTCTTCTTTAAGATTGGATTACCCCAGCCTATAGAAAATGCTTCTACCTCAATACCCACCAGCCGAGCCGCTAAAAAGTGGCCCAACTCATGGACAAACACCACAACCCCAAGACCAAGGAGTCCTATGAGGATTTTCATGATAAGCATACCGTTATATATACTCCTTTTACTAAGATAATGCTATATGGTCAGAGAGACCCCGGAAACACCCCTGGCAGGAAAAGATAGGGCTATAGGTTTGCCCTAATACAGGCCGCTGCCAAGGATCGGGCCCGGGAATCGGTTTCCAGGATCGATTCAAGTTGGAGCGCAGCGGTCCATTCCCGATCCAAGACCTGGGCAACTACCTGGGGTATAGCAAGAAAAGAGAGCCGTTCCTCTAAAAAAGCAGCCACTGCCATTTCATTTGCCGCATTATAGGCCACTGTATAGGCCGGTCCCCTTCTGAGGGCATCATAAGCCAGGGGAAGCATGGGGAAGACCGCAGCATCCGGTTTTGTAAATTCCAGGGTCAGGGCGTCGAAATTCAGGGCGTCCCAGGATCGGCTTCCTCGGGCAGGATAGGAGAGGGCTTGCTGAATGGGAAGCCGCATGTCCGGGCAGGACATCTGGGCATACACGGTCCCGTCTTTGAAACGCACCATAGAATGAACGATACTCTGGGGATGTACGACTACGGTGATTTTTTCAGGAGCCATAGCAAAAAGCCGGGCCGCTTCGATGACTTCCAGTCCCTTGTTGGCCATGGTGGCCGAATCAATGCTTATCTTCACCCCCATGTTCCAGGTTGGATGGGCCAAGGCATCCTGGGGGCGTACTGCAACAAGCTGTTCCAGGGAATAGTTTCTAAAAGGACCTCCTGAGGCGGTGAGGAGGATTGCGTCAAGCTGGTCTTTGCCATGGGCTTCCAGCAGGCTAAAAATAGCCGCGTGTTCCGAATCTACCGGGATGACTCGACGGTTTTTTTCCTGGGCCAGGGCAAGAACCAAGGGTGCGGCCATGACAATGGTTTCCTTATTTGCCAGGGCCAGGTCCATCTCCGCGTTGAGTACTCCAATAGAAGGCTGCAACCCTGCTGCACCGGCAATACCATTGACCGCAATATCCCCGCCACATTCTGCAATGGCTTTTAGCAGACCCTGAGACCCGAAATAGGGTATTGCTTTCGTCCCTTGGGTAGCCCCTGAAAGGGCAAGAAGGGCTCCGGGAAATTCCTCCGCAAGGGCGAGGAGCCCCGTTCCATCAGTATGACTCGACAAGAGGACCAGGTCAAAAATATCTTTACCCTGACGGATCACATCCAGGGTACTTTTTCCTATGGATCCGGTAGCCCCCAGCAGGGCAACTCGTTTTTTCATCGTAGCTTTCCCCTCCTGATACTAAGCGAAAATATAACATACTATACGGTACCCCCTAAGTCAATAGTAGGTATGGGAATAGAGCCATAACCACATAAGTAGTAAAAGAGGGGGTTCAAAACTGAAGATTTGAAACCTGCTCAAAGATCCTTCCCTGGAAAAAAGTATGGCCCCCATAGCGGGGAATATATTCCCCTTGTTGACGGGGCAGCCTCCGGCGCTCTAGGGGGCCGGCAGGAGAAAAAGAAAGATGGAGCAATCGTCCCCCAGGCCCTCCAAGGGGCAAAAACCCGCTTTTCTTGAAACCCTTACCGAATGCCTCATTTTGAAATGTTCATGCATAACGCTAATTTCTGTATAAACTTAGAGTGAAAATATGTCTATTGGGGATTTCTGATGGAACTTATATCATTTGGGTAACATTTTCAATGTGAGGCATGGGTTCTTTTCGGTAATATTTTTGGTGAGGCAGCGCGCCTACTTGACATTTTTTACGTGATAAAGGGATTATAGTACTATCATGTTTCGGCTAACCGTAGCCCAAAAAACAGCCCCCGCCCCCTCGTGGAGTTTTGCGGAGCAAAATTCCGAGGCAAAGGCGCAGGTTTTACCCGTTCCAGGCTTTACAGCCCTCCGCCTCCCTGTAGAGTTTGCGAAGCAAACTCCGAGGCGAAGGCGCAGCCTTTGCCCGTTCACGGCTGTAGTGTCCTGGGTCTCGGCTCACTGATCTAGTATCAATGCTCGCGGCGAAGGGGTCTCGTCTCACGGGTCACGGCTCACGGCTCACGGCTCACGGCTCACGGCTCACGGCTCACGGCTCACGGCTCACGGCTCACGGC
>JAITAI010000100.1 GCA_031284195.1 Treponema sp. | reverse complement strand
CCGAGCGGTGATACGTGGAAGCAGGTTGAAGAGGTCCTGGAAAAACACGGCCTCCATACCGTATGTGATGAGGCCCGTTGTCCCAATAAGGGTACCTGTTGGGGAGCAGGGACGGCAACCTTCATGATCCTGGGAGATAGGTGTACCAGAGGCTGCCGTTTCTGCGGGGTCTCTACAGGCCCCCGGGGACAAGAGCTCCGAAAGGATGAGGGAAGGGGGATCGCTGCTGCTGTTCGGGAACTGGACCTGCGTTATTTGGTCCTCACCTCGGTGGATCGGGACGATCTTCCGGATCGCGGTGCAGGGCACTTCGCTTCCTGTGTTACTGCGGTCAAAACCGAGCATCCTGATACCACAGTGGAACTGCTCATTCCTGATTATGATGCCGCTGAAATCGCCCCTCTTGTAGCGACAGGGCCTGAGGTCATTGCCCACAACGTGGAAACGGTTCCTTCCCTCCAATGGGTTCGGGACCCTCGGGCTTCTTTTGCTCAGAGCCTTTCTACCCTTCGATACGCCAAAACCTTAGGGGTCAGGGTAACCAAAACCAGTTTGCTCTTAGGGCTCGGTGAGAAACAAGGCGAGGTCTTAGGGGTGATGGATACCTTACGGGAAGCGGCAGTGGACATCCTCGTCATGGGTCAGTACCTCAGACCCTCCCCCAAACAGATCCCGGTGGCAGCATATATCAGCCCTGAACACTTTGAAGCCTATGCAGAAGAAGCGCGAAACCGGGGTTTTGCCGCAGTAGTCTCCTCCCCCTTGGCCCGGACGAGCTATCATGCCTATGAAGCCTGGAAACAGACCCTGGACAGGAACCGTGATGGTGCTTGAAGGACTGGGAAAACCTCCGGGGTGTAAGCTCATACGCCTCAGAGCGGATATTGAAGCGGGGATCATCAGAGCCATTCGCATTCGAGGGGATTTTTTCGCCAGCCCTGAAGAGGGCTTTGATAAGGTGGAACAGCAGCTTGTGGGCCGGTCCCTCCCAGAATTAGCCGCGGCCTTTGATGACATGCTGCAGGAGGCAGGGGTGGAGGTATTCGGTATTTCCGGGGAAGGGGTGGCATCGGTGCTGGGCGCTGCATTAACCGGTAGCGGCCCGAGGGAAGGGACATGACTACCTGGTCGACCTCCCTCCTGCAGCCTCCCTTTCCGTTTCGCCTCATTAATACCGGTTTCCATGACGGGTTCTATAACATGGGCCTGGACGAAGCCCTCCTGGAAGGGGTTTCTCAGGGAAGGTCCCTGCCGGTTTTACGCTTGTACAGTTGGAAACCTCCGGCGGTTTCCGTGGGGTATTTCCAGGGGCTTACCGAAGAGGTGGACGTGGAATCCTGTACCCGTCATGGAGTGGATGTGGTCCGCCGGATCTCTGGCGGGGGCGCGGTGTTTCACCATGAAGAGCTTACCTACAGTATTATCATGCCCCTGGGGCATCCCCTTGCAGGAGAGACCATCCAGGATTCCTATCAAAGGATCTGCCCGGGCATAATCCAGGGCTTGGCCTGCTTAGGGGTTTCATCCCGTTTCGCCGGTATTAATGACATTCTTGTGGAGGGCCGAAAAATATCCGGTAATGCCCAAACCCGACGGATGGGCTGCGTCCTGCAGCACGGAACCCTGTTATTGGCCAGTGATGTGGACCTCATGTTTGAACTGCTCCTGGTTCCCCAGGAAAAACTCAAGGATAAATGTATCCAGGATGTAAGAGACCGGGTAACCAGTCTCAAGGCGCTCCTCAGCCGGGATATTGCTTATGAAGAAGTGGCGCTTGCCGTAGCCGAAGGGTTCCGCCGGGGCTTGTCCTTGGATTTTATTCCAATTCCTTTACAGGAGGAAGAAGAAGCCCGGGCCCGGGAATTAGCCACAGGTAAATTCGCCGCTCCCCAGTGGCTTTATAGCCGCTAGGACTGCTCCCGGTAAGCAATACTTCTAGGACAGAAGCTTAAAACCTAAAAAGCTTGGGGGACCGGCCCCCAAGCCTCTGCAAGTATTTCTTGCCAGGTTTAGTCTATGACCGTTACTTTATAGGCCCGGTACCGAGGGGCGCCGTCCCGTTTACTGCGTTCCGTATCCTCTTCACAAAGATACCTGACTTTCATGCCAACCTCTAACTCATCAAAATCCCTATTCGTAACGCTGTCATAATAGAAGAATACATTGTTTATTTTTTCATCTTTGATGAATCCAAAACCATTTTTGATACTGCATATGATTGATATCAAGTCGGGATCTGTTTGGGAATCACTTGTTACAGGAAGCGTATTGTCTGTATTTTCTCCATCGGTTTCTCTCTTTTCCTTAACAAAAAGACCATTGATCGCCTCTGTTGAGACTGGTCTGTTTATCCGTTCATGCATAAGCACCGGATAGAACACTTCGTCTAATAACTGCCGGGATGTTTTGGTTTCGGCTAACGCGCCGTTTTCATTGTAATAGCTGTAATCCCAACAGATAAGCATTACCCTGGTTCCCAGGGTATTTAATTTTCTAACCAGGGGTACATAGTCGCCGTCACCGGCAACCAGGACCAGAATATCAAACCGTTTATAGATCGCCAATTCATAGGCTTCCAGAGCAAGCCACACATCTATACCCTTTTCCTGCCAGATGTTATTTTCCCCGTACCGCAAGGGCAGGTAATGGGTAACGATATTTTCACGCATTAAAATGTCTTCAAATATCCGTTCACTCTGTACTTTTTCCCCCATATCTCTTGCGGAAGAACGGCCCCGGAAGTAATGAGCGTCAATGATCTGGCAATGGCGCAGATCATCTATGTCCATGATGGACGCTATCTCATTACGGATAAAATCATGCAAACCGGAAATACTTATCCTGGATTTTCTTTTGTGTTCGTACTTGTAATAATTACTGACCTTATAAAAATAATAACCGTCATAAAATATTCCAATACGGATTAGGTTTTGTATGTGATTATTCATCGATCTATTACCTTATGGACATCCTTGGATCTGATGAATATACGAATGGAATCCCTTCTAAGTTTGAATCCCCCTGGTGTGTACACTGCATACCATAATTCTCCTTCAAGGTTCAGGTGAAACCACCTTCTCTTACATCATTTTAGTATAATTACAGTCCTTAGTCTAGAGTAGGTAAAGGTTAATACTATACAAAAAATGAACGAGCGCGTATTCATCTGGTAAAAATGACTTTGAAGAAGGGGCAAATCTTTCCAGCTTTTTACGGTATAAAAGACTGCAAACATCGCCGATACCGGTAAAAGTAAAGGGCGGATTGGAAACTTCTACATTGCATCAGCGTGCAGCAAATCGCTGAAATTCAGTACCGGGTTTGTTCTTATGAACCGCTACCTGTATGCAATTACCCTTGATGGTAAGCCTCCTTATTAAAGGATCTAAAATTTCGGCTGTAGCAAACTTACGGTTCGATAAGGTTTTGTGGGGTATAGATGCCGAAGTATCGTTCCGCAGGAATGGGACCGGGCTGACAAATCGAAGTTCGAACTACCTTGAGGCGGAGTCAGACC
>JAITAI010000269.1 GCA_031284195.1 Treponema sp. | reverse complement strand
CCCTGCCCCCCGGTAAAGGGCAAAAGCGCCAGGCTTTCCTTCTGCTGCCCCCACGCCGCAGCATACCCCCACACCAGGACAAGACACACAAGGGCTTTCCCTTTCATCTGTTCCTCCTTATTCCGCTTCCCCGCTTACCAGGCTGAAAAACTCCTGGTCTCTGCGGATATGTTCCCCTATCCGCTGCACAAACCGTTTGACCCCCATCTCAGAGACGTAGTAATCCTTGGAAATGCACCGGGTTTCTCCTCCGCGGTTCAAGGTTACCCTTCCGCTTCCCACAATCAGATCCCCCTGTTCTTCCCACTCGATCCGCACGGTAAAGCTCGCCCCGCTTTGGGTCCGCTCTGCATCCGGCACCGCAGAAGCCAGGGTCAGGGGGTTCCCCTTTGCCTGAAGCCCCCGTTGCAGGCCCTCCAGGAGGGTCTTTTTCTCGCTCGCCGAAAGCCTCCCGCCGTCGTCAAACACCAGCCCTGCCCGCCTGCTTGAAAGACGGGGCTCTTCCTGGATGCGTATACCCGGACTGTTCTCCGTAACCCCTCCCCTTCCCCGGGTTTCCTCCCGGCTCTTGTTATAGAGGGTCTGAATGAACCCCTTCGCAGCCTCCCGGATGGCCTGTATATCCCCGTCGCTCAAAGAGACGCTACAGTCCAGGGCCAAATATACCACCGCAGACTTGTACTCTGTGGCGGTCTTCACGGATTCCCCTAAACCGTACTCGCTGTTTATCTGCCAACTCTCATCCATTGCCCCCATAGACCACTGTTTCACCCCCTGGTCCCGCTCATAACCGGTGAAGTCCTCAAACACATAGATCACTTCCGTATCATCCATCACGGCCCTCACCTGGGACCCTGCACTAGAACGCACCCCCTCATACCGGATCCCCTTCAGCACATAGGCCCGGTTCTGGTCTATGCCCACGGTCCCCTCCAGATACTGCTTTGACCCCGCAGCCCCTGCTCCACTGTCAAAGGTCATCCGAATCTTCGTCCCCGGGGCATACCCAGGGGTTACCAAACGGAAGGTGGTATTCGTCTTCGTCATGACCAGCTCATTCGCAATCTTCCCGAACCGCTCGTTCAACTGGGAGAAGTTGGTCAGCTCATAGAAATGGTCCGGGCTGGATGCCATAGCTTGCAGGGTCCTGGTAAACTTCTTCCCGTCCTTTACATCCTTCCCCCGAACCCCTGCGGAAAAGGCCCTGATAGGCCGTCCCCGCACCGGCCGGTTCTTGATCTGCACTGCCAGGTACCCCTGGTACGCCTCTGCATCCCCTGCGGTAAAATCCTGCCCTTCCAAGGGCGCCAGCATCAGGTTCGTGGACCCATTGTCCAAGCCGTCCGTAAAGGTCACGATATTCACCGAATCCAGGTTATCCGGGAACTGCCCTGCATTATCCGACAGGGCCGCCAAAACCCGGTGAACCCCGTAGTACAGGGCCGTCCCCTGCCGCTGGGACTTCTGGTACTTGCTGTTCAGGATTCCCAGCAGGCTTTCAAGCCCTGAGGAATCCAGAAACACCGGCTTCCCGCCGGTCAAGTCCTCGGCAGTGGGCCCAAAACTCACGATCCCCACCCAGATCCCCGTATCGCTGGTGGTTCTTGTGCTGGTTCTAGGTTCTCTCAGGTCCCCAGAGAAACTCACCGTCTCATACCCCTTGTCCGTGAGGGCGTAGACCTGCCGGTCTCCCTTGTCTATGGTGGCAGTGTAGGACTGCACCTTCTCCGCAGTCTCCACCTGCACCGTCTCCACCCGGAACCGGTACCCGTTCCCCACATCCATCATCGAACCAGTTACCAGGTATTGGGCCCCCAGAAAATGGCCAATAAACTGGGCTGATTCGTCGCTCACTGCTCCGGTCATATCAAAGGCCAGGGACTTGGTCACCAGATCCACGTTGATCTGTTGCCGTTCCACCACCTTCACCCGCCCCTGGTTGACCAGGCCGCTGGACAGTTCCCCCAGCACATAGTCCGAGAGTTTCGGGGAACCTGCCTGAAACTGGGCCGCTGCCAGCACTGCCCCAAGGGGGACCTTCTGTTGGATCCCCGCCAAGGCCCCGGTAATGGCCTCATCCAAAGACAGGTTCTGCCCGAAACTAAACCCCATGCTGGTAAACAGCATCCCGGCCCACACCGCAAACCGATGATACGCTTTCATCTTCTACGCTCCTTTGTAATAGTTGTCTGCTTTTTTACCTGGATATGCTCAGTTCGATGGACTCTTATGGTAAAACTATATCTCTTATCCCCGCAAATGTCACCCGCAAGCGGGCTTAATGCCCCTGTATGGCCGTGGCAGTGAGAGAACGGGGCCCCCCTTGCCTGGAACCCCCCGGTGGTTAGGGGATAGCCCTTCCAGCGCCGGGGGTTCTCATACCTTCCCTTCAACACTAACCCCCAGGGGGCTTAATGCCCCTGTAGGGCCGTGGCAGTGAGAGAACGGGTCCCCCTTTGCCTGCAAGCCCCCGGTGGTTAGGGGATAGCCCTTCCAGCGTCGGGGGTTCTCATACCTTCCCTTCAACACTAACCCCCCAGGGGGCTTAATGCCCCTGTAGGGCAGCGGTGATAAGAGAACGGGTTCCCTCTTGCTTCGGGTCTTTACCGCTTTGGAGCCAACCCCACGGTATAGGTGAGGACGCTCCCCAGGATGGAGGAACGAAGGAACGTATGCCGCACCCCCGAACGCCTCTGCCTTCATAATGTCCACTGCGGTATAGGTGAGGATGCTCCCCAGGATGGAGGAACAAAGGGACGTATGCCGCACCCCCGAACGCCTCCGCTTTCATAACGCCCACCGCAGGTGCGACTTGTCATTCATTTAGTCTTTGACTATAGTTGGAAGCTATGAAACGAAGATTAATCACCTCCGCGTTACCCTATGTTAATAACGTTCCCCACTTGGGAAATCTAATCCAGGTCTTATCTGCGGATGCCTTTGCCCGGTTTTGCCGATTACGAGGGTATGATACCCTCTACGTGTGTGGTACCGATGAATACGGCACTGCCACAGAAAATAAGGCCGCGGAAGAGGGGGTGAGCCCTCAAGAACTCTGTGATCGGTATCATGCCATGCATACGGCTATTTACCGCTGGTTTACCATTGCTTTTGATAAATTTGGGAGAACTTCCACTCCGATCCAGACTGAAATCGTTCAGGGTATCTTCAAAAAACTTGACGCCCAAGGCTTTATTGTAGAACATACCATCGAGCAGCTCCACTGCAGCCCTTGCGACCGTTTCTTGGCGGACCGGTATGTCCGGGGAACCTGTCCTCACTGCGGATATACCGATGCCCGGGGGGATCAATGCGAGGCCTGCGGAAAACTGTTGGACCCCACAGAGCTCAAGGAACCGCGGTGCGCCAGTTGCGGTTCCACTCCGTCCCTGCAATCCACCAAGCACTTGTACATCGATCTTCCCCGAATCAAAGGGCCTTTGGAAGAATGGATTAAAACCGCCTCGGTCCAGGGCTTTTGGGCGCATAATGCGATTCAAATGACTCATGCGTGGATTCGTGATGGACTGCGGGAACGGGCTATCACCCGGGACCTCCGGTGGGGAATTCCCGTACCCAAGAGCGGGTATGAGCACAAGGTCTTCTATGTCTGGTTCGATGCCCCCATCGGGTATATCTCCATCACCGGGAACCTGGGCGCGGAAACCACTGCAGATTGGCATGGGTTTGTAGATTCCTGGTGGAAAAACCCTGATGAGGTAGAACTGTATCAGTTTATCGGGAAGGACAATATCCCCTTCCATACGGTGATTTTCCCCTCAAGTCTGCTTGGGGCCTCTGATCCTGTGGGGCGTGGGAAACAGTGGACCATGCTCCATCACATGTCCAGTACAGAGTACCTCAACTACGAAAGCGGCAAATTCTCCAAGTCCAAGGGCGTTGGGGTTTTCGGTACTGATGTGATGGAAACCGGTATTGCTCCAGATGTGTGGCGCTTCTATATCTTCTATAACCGGCCTGAAAAGGCAGATGCCCTCTTTACCTGGAAGGACTTCCAGGAGAAGGTGAACGGTGAATTAATCGGTAATCTGGGAAACTTGGTGAACCGGACCTTGTCCTTTGTAAGCCGGTATTATGAGGGAACAGTGCCAAGCGGGGCCGGGAACCGCGATTTTTGGGAAACCTTGAAGCGATACGAGCAGAATATTACCGAAAAATTGGAACGGGCGGAACTTCGGGACGCCTTTAGACTGGTATTTGAGCTTGCTTCTTTTGCCAATAAGACCTTCCAGGAGGGAGAGCCCTGGCGGAAACGGCAAACAGATCCTCTTGCTGCCGGGGTCCTTATCCGGGACCTTTGTTATGCAGTGCGGGATATAGCGATACTGATCGAACCCTACCTGCCTACCACGGCTGAAAGGATCGCCTTCTTTTTTGGGCTTTCCTTTACCGGTACGGAGGATCCCCTTTCCTGGGACCTGTTGGGCCGGGATCAGGGGCTTTCCAGGGTGGTAAAAAGCGAGGTCCTGTTCCCCAAACTAGAAGACGAGTTGGTGGAGACCTTACGGGAACGGTATTCTGGAAGCCAGCAGGATAGAGCGAAACGGAAAGCCGAAGCAGCAGGAGCTTCGGTTTCTGAAACCGCGATTCCTGGTTTTGCCCAAACCTTGGACCTGCGGGTTGCCCAAATCATCAAGATCGAGCGGCATCCCAAGGCGGATAAGCTCTACATTGAAACTTTGGAAATAGCTGGAGAAGAACGGGTCATTGTTTCCGGGCTGGTACCCTTTTATACCCCTGAGGAACTGTTGGGTAAGCGTATCATCTTGGTCTATAACCTCAAACCAGCGAAACTCCGGGGAGTGGAAAGCCGGGGTATGCTCCTGGCAGCGTCAGCCACGGATGCAGAAGGCCGGGAACAGGTGGAAGTGTTGGATGCAGGGGAGACCCCTACAGGGACGCGGGTGGGGATTGAAGGGACCGAACCAGGAACCCCTCCTCGGGAAATTGACATCGATACCTTTGGCGCTATTCCGCTAACCCTGCAGCATTATACCGTAATATCGGGCGGTAAGGCCCTGCTCGTGAATGGGAAGCCATTACGGACAAAGGTACTGGTTTCCGGTGAGGTGCATTAGCGGTGTTTCGTGGACGTGTTAAAGGGGAAGCTGTCCACGGTCTTTCCCTCCCCGGACACTACCTAAGGAGTATCCTCCCTACGGATCTTACCCAATGTAACCAGGCGAATTCCTTTTTACAGTCCGGGTTTTGGGGCAGTTTCAAGGCCCGGTTCGGCTGGAATACCCGGGCTTTTCTTGCGGATTGGGGGGAATGGAGGATACGGCCCCTGCTTTTAATACGGCGGCGTTTAGGGCCCGGGTTTTCCTTTGCCTACGTGCCCTGGGGACCGGAACTGCCCGAAGATTTTCCTACCCAGGATGAGGCTCGGAATCAGGCCCTGCAAGAGCTTGCAGGGGCTTTACAAGCCTTCCTGCCGGAGAACACCGCGTTTATCCGTTTTGATCCTCCCTGGTATACCGAAGGCTCTGAGACTGACCCGCCAAAGATCTATCCTCCTTTTTCTCCTGCAGGAGCGGATGTACAGCCTGCGGATACGGTACTAGTGGATCTTACTGGTTCTGAAGAAGGGATCCTCAAAAACATGAAAACTAAATGGCGGTATAACATACAGCTTGCCCACAAAAGGGGAGTCTTGGTGCGGCAGACTGGCGAAGAGGAACTGAACCGGTTTTATGAACTCCTCAAAGAAACCGGAAAACGGGACCGTATCGCTATCCATAGCAGTGAGTATTATACCAGCCTCTTTACCCATTACCGGGAGTACATTAAAGAAGGGCAGAACCAAGAAGCTATGGATCTCCGGCTGTACCTTGCAGAGCATGAAGGGGAAGTCATCGCCGCTCTCGTGGCCCTGTTTCGGGGGAACACCGGGGTGTATCTGTACGGGGCATCCTCGGATCATAAGCGGAATCTCATGGCCCCTTATGCCCTCCAATGGAAGGCCATGAGGGATGCACGGGCCCAGGGTTGTACGGTCTACGATCTTTTTGGTATACCCCCCCGGGAAGATCCGGATCATCCCATGGCAGGGCTCTACCGGTTCAAGACCGGTTTTGGGGGTCGTATTATTCACCGTCCGGGAAGCTGGGATTATACCTACCGGCCCCTCGTACGGGGGCTCTTTAACACCTTAGAGACGCTCAGGAAAAAAATACGGAAGGTGAAGCGGAAAGTACAGAAGCTCCAGAACAGGAACTGATCCGGCCTTTTGTACCGAGCTTGTTGGATAGGCTCTACAATCCTAGGGGATCGGTACAGGGCGCTTTTACGGTTACCTTAAAAACTCGAAGTTCAGCCTATTACTTTGAGATACTCCACCGGGCCTATGTCGCCTACACTGTTACATGGGAATCCCAACCGAGTTCCTCAGAAGCTTCTTGACTTATTGCCTTGAAATACTCGGCGATCTCGGAGAGCTTATGCATATCCAGCCGGGTAACCGGCGCGGACATACTGATCCCCGCAACCACCTTACCGGTGTAGTCCCGAACCGGAACTGCAATACAGCGAACTCCCGCTTCACATTCTTCATTATCTACTGCATAGCCCTGGTATTTAATGCGCTCAATTTCTGTTTTAAGGGCATCCATGGTGCTTATGGTATGTGCGGTGTATTGGGGGAAACCGTATTTCTGTTCCAATTTTCCTAACTGGGCCTCAGAATAATTCATCAGGTGTAATTTACCCACCCCGGTAGCATGCATAGGGGCGATCCTGCCAATACGCTGGAGGGTTTGGAGCATCCGATCCGTACCTTCTTCGATGGCAACGTATACCATCTGCATATTCTGTTCAACACAGAGGGAAGATGATTCATTAAAGGTACCGGCTATTTGTTTGATATATTTAAGCAGCGAATGGGGGAAGGGAAAATTATCCTTGGCCCTGAACCCCAATTCGGTTAATTTTAAGGTAAGGTAATAACAGGAAGTGGTGGGATCCTGCCGCACATAGCCGAAATCACTATAGGTATTCAAAAACCGCAATACCGTACTCTGAGGCATCTTAAGGCTTTGGGCAATATCCTGCAACCGTGCGGGAGTATGGATTCTGGTCATGCCCTCCAGAATGTGGAGTGCCTTTCTAAGGGATTGGTTTTTCTTAATCCCTGCACTGTTCTTGCTTTTACTGGTAGAGGTACCTTTTTCATGCTCCATTACCGTATCATAGTGATAATGCTCGTATTGTACAATCCTTTTTTAAAATCTGCTTCTTTTAAAAAGCCTTTCAGCACGGAATAG
>JAITAI010000225.1 GCA_031284195.1 Treponema sp. | reverse complement strand
TATTTCACGCAATGAAGTGTCGTAAAACATGGCGTATACTTGCCGAACAAACAGGAGAAAAACATGGGCAGAATGACTGAAGAAGAAGCGGACGCTCTGGACGAACGTTGGACGAAGACCACTCCCGCCATAGATACCGGCAGGGGCGGCTACTTTACCCAAAACATGAGCCGACTTGTAGAAGTGGACGATCTTACCGCCGCCTATATTCGCGCCGAGGTTGACGCCACTCATCAAAGCCCCGCGCAAATCATCGGCGCTTTAGTACGCAAAGAACTCCATACGGCTTAGGCGGGGGCTTTTTTGCGAGCTTCCGGCCCGTGATGGCAGCGGGGGCGTTGCGTATTATTACAAAGGCGACTACTGCTGCGCCTGTGCGGACTTTGAGAAGGTATTACAGATCAATCCCAACCATGCCGCTGCGCGGCAAAACCTTGAAGCGCTGCGGAAAGAGAAGGGCATGGCGGGTGTAGCCCGGCCCGGGAGGGTATGCAAGGGCGCTGAGGGGATTGCAGGGTCCGCCCGCCAGTGCATGGGCCGGGCAAACCGGGCTTCCCTTTTTTCTTTGTCTTTTGATAAGCCTTGTATAGTCCTTGGTTACCAGGGTTTTTTCTTTCATGCTTATGCCCAGGGGGACCTCTTCCATGCCAGGTCCTCGGTATAATTGGGCAGGCTTTTCTATATGAGCCAGAAGGCTTTTCAGTAAGCTCTTGGATGAGCCAAGCCCTTCCCTTCACAAGGCCCCCTGTATCCTCTATACTGGTTAAGATATGATGCTGGATCCCCTCAATCCCCTCATTGTCCAAAACGACCGTACCCTGCTCTTGGATGTGCATGTCCCCAAGGCAGAAGCGGCCCGGGCTGCCATCATACCCTTTGCGGAACTGGAAAAAGCGCCGGAGCATATCCATACCTATCGTATCACCCCCCTGTCCCTGTGGAATGCCGCTAGCGCGGGGTTTTCTCCCCAAGACATCATCGCGGTCCTCAGGGCCTATACCCGCTACGAGGTCCCTCCGGGAATTGGAGAAGGTTTTTTCCACACCATGGCCCGGTATGGGAAAATACGGCTGATAGCCCCTCTCCGTGGTACCTCCTGTACCGAATCGTTTCCAGGGTTTCCCGAAGAACTGCTGCTGGTTTCTGATGATCCGGCGGTCCTCAGGGAGATCCAGGCAGCGGACGGCTTGGCTCAGTATGTGCATACAATTCCCCAGGGCTTTTCTTTACACCTCAGGGACCGGGGAAATATCAAATGGGAGCTCATCAAACTGGGCTGGCCCGTGAAAGACGAGGCTCCCTTGGTACCAGGGGAACCTTTGGATATAGGGATTCGGGAGCTCAGCCTTGCGGGACTACCCTTCACCCCCCGGCCTTACCAGCGCGAAGCTGTTCAGGCAGTCTTGGGAGACCAGGGTCCTGGTACCGGCTATGGGGTGGTGGTGCTTCCCTGCGGTTCAGGAAAGACCGTGGTGGGCATGATCCTTATGTCCAGGTTAAAAACCCATACCCTGATACTCACCACCTCCATTGCGGCAGTACACCAATGGATACGGGAACTTCTGGATAAAACCGGGCTTACCAAAGCGCAGATCGCCGAATACACCGGAGACGTTAAATCAGTGGCCCCGGTTACCGTGGCCACCTACCAGATCCTCACCTGGCGGCCTCATAAAACCGGGGATTTTCCCCACTTCCGCTTGTTCCGGGAGCGATCCTGGGGCCTCATCATCTACGATGAGGTCCAGCTTCTCCCTGCGCCGGTGTTCCGGATCACCGCGGAACTCCAGGCAGTACGGCGCTTGGGACTGACCGCCACCCTGGTCCGGGAAGACGGGGCAGAGGATGCGGTATTCAGCTTAGTAGGACCGAAACGCTACGATGTTCCCTGGAAGGACCTGGAGCTCAAGGGCTGGATTGCCCAGGCTATTTGTAGGGAAATACGGCTGGATCTGCCTAAACCCCTCAAGATACCCTATGCCGTGGCGTCCTCTCGGGAAAAATACCGGATTGCCAGCGAGAACCCCCTCAAAGCCGGGATCGTGCAGTACTTGGTGGATACTCATGGGGAAGATCAGATCCTGGTCATCGGGCAATACCTGGATCAGCTTGCATCCCTGGCAAAACTCCTCAAGGCGCCTCTCATAACCGGAAAGACC
The DNA here is from genome assembly GCA_031284195.1 of Treponema sp. Taxonomy (GTDB): domain Bacteria; phylum Spirochaetota; class Spirochaetia; order Treponematales; family Breznakiellaceae; genus JAIRLU01. The sequence continues at coordinate 4,449 of JAITAI010000225.1, read as the reverse complement.
CCCCAGGGGGAACGGGAGACCCTCTACGATGCTTTTAGAAAATCCCAGTTCCGCCTCATCGTGGTATCCAAGGTAGCCAACTACGCCATAGACCTCCCGGATGCTTCCATGGCGATCCAAGTTTCAGGGTCTTTCGGATCCCGGCAGGAGGAAGCCCAGCGCCTCGGCAGGATCCTCCGGCCAAAAGGAAGGGGCGCTGCAGGAAGTCCATCTCAGGGCTCCTATCCCCAAGGCCGCAATGCCTACTTTTATACGCTGGTATCCCGGAATACGGTAGAGGAGCGCTTTGCCGCGAATCGTCAACAGTTTCTGGTAGAGCAAGGTTATACATACGCAATTCAGGATTGGGCGGGTTAGATGAAGCGAAGCCATTTCAGAACTCCTGATGCATGGAAGTCAGCATTACTGACCCTCCCGGATGATCTTTACGTTGAGCTGTTACAGAACCTCTTGGGAAACATTAAAACTCCTTTTTGCAAACACCGGCTCCTAGAAGAGGTGGCGGACTTCCTTTCCCAGAAAGACATCCAGCAAACCATCGCGGCCTATATCGACGAGAGGGACCATAAGATCCTAGCAGGAGTGGCCCTTTTAGAGGAACCCACTGCCCAAGAACTCTGGCAGTTTTTCGCGGGGGAGTTTAGTTCCCCAGAATTCCATGAACTCCTCATCAATCTGGAAGAACGGTTCATCCTCTATCGTTTCCCCCAGGAAGGACCGCGGCGTCTTGCCCTTAATCCCCTGTTGGAACCGGTTTTAAGCCCCTTTATAGCAGATACAAGCCTGCTTTTCCCTTCGATGCCTTGGGAAGGGGGGCTATTCGGTTCTGGTGAGCGGCTGCGGGTGGATGACCGGGTCTTAGCGAGCGTGGTTGCTGTGATATTGGAGGAAGACCATTTTAGAGCCGATGGGAGCATCCGTAAAAAGGCCCTGCATACCCTGGACCGGCTGTTTCCAGGGCTTAAAGCGCCATCCCTCATAGACGCCTTCCGGGGTCTTGGCCTGTTTCATAGCTCAGTAGAAGGGAGCGTAACCCGTTTGTACCCTGATGCAGGGCGGTTCCGGGCATTTCAGCACCTTTCTTCCCGGGAACGGCTTGTATATTGCGCCGCAGGATTCTGTTGTTTTGTATGGTTTCAAGGTACTGAGGCAAGCCATACCCTTCAGGAGCAGGTCCGAACCTGTGCCGGCTTCATCCATCGGTTCCTTGGCTTGCTTGAACCTTCCCGGCAATACCCCAAAATAAGCCTCCAGCGGTTTGGAGACGTGTTGATCCGGGAGGAGCCCATGCGATCCAGGGACCGCAGGTATAGGTTCGATCCGCTCCTTGAGGCCCTGGAACTCCTGGGCCTGTTGGAACCATCTGCCCCAGGCTACTGGCGGCTTGTCCCTGAACCTGCGGCTACTTCCAAGACAGAAGGTCCGGTACTTGCTATGGATAGGGCTTTGTCTTTTGTCTTGTATCCTGAGATTACCTTTGAGGATGCCCTGCCGGTGGCCTTCTTTTCCGTACCCCGGGATCATGACGCCGGCATAGCCGGAGGGGTTCTACGCTTTGAACTGACCACATCATCGGTGATTCGGGGTTTTGACCAGGGTATGAATGCACAAACCATGCTGGACCTTTTGAACCGCCTTTCAGGAAACCGGCTAGACCAGAACCTCCAATGGACGGTAAAGGATTGGGAGCGGCGTTATGCCGAAGTCTCCCTCTATACAGGGGTGGTGCTGACCCTGGCAGAGGAACAGCGGTACCTGGCCGAGACCGGCCCTGTGGCTTCCCTGATAACGAGGATCTTAGCGCCGGGGGTGTATTTATTATCCGTGCCGGAGCGTTCCGAGGCAGTGGAGGCGCTCAAAAAAGTGGGGGTTGATATCATAGCCCGCTGCAACGGTTCCCAAGGGGGGGCTTCCGCTACAGGGAAAGCTGCGGACACCGGGGAATTCCAGGGATACCCGGCCCTTCTGGGCTTGCCCTCCCCTACCCGGATTCCTGGGAGGCAAGTTCCAGAAGACCAGGAAATCCGTGCAGCGGCCCGTATTGCGATACAAGAACGGTTCCATCGAGCCTTGCAGGAACTACCCATGAGTTCGGCAGTTCAGGAGGCATTACAGGCGCGGATAGAACAGCGGGTGATCCTCAAGGAGGCCCAGCTTTTAGGAACGGCTATTCCTTCTGAAAAACTTGAGGCCCGGGGACTCGACTATGTGGGAAAGGCCGGTATTGCAAAACAGGCTATGACCACCAAGTCTTTACTTGAAGTCCTGTGGTCCCGTCCAGAGGGAGGGAGCAAGCATACCGTGGGTATTCCAGAGGCCCTGGAAAAATGGGGAGGAGAGCGGGTTCTCCTCATCAAGCCCTTATTCCAAGATGAAAGCGCTGAAAGGAGCAAGCAGGAGCAGCGCCTCAGCCGTGAGGCCGTATCCTGGAGGACTAAAGCTCCACCAGAGACCATCCGCTTGCCTCTGAATAAGATCGGTCTAGTCCGGCGGATTAAGCCCTCTTTTTTTGGAGAATAGACGTTTTGGAGTATCCACGGCTTTAATTTAAAAGGATGGTTTTTTGTAAACCCTGGAAGAGGATATTTGTTTATCCATTGGGGCTTTTTCAAACCCTTAGATTTTGAAAAAGTACCGTTAGTTTTCAAGAAAAAATCAGTCTTTTGGCTGTTTTTTCAAAGCCTTTTTCATCGGACCAAGGGTCCGTTTAATGGAATTACGAAAAAGGTTCCATTTGTATGTAGGTTGAGGCGGTTTCAAAAGGTCAAAGGGAGAAACCGTAACCTACCGTTTAAGGGAAAAAGCGGACTTTAGACCGCTTTTTTGGAAGCCGGTTTTATCGGAAACGAAGTTTCTGCCCTAACAGCGTTTTGAAACCGGCTTTGGTGAGACTATGTTTAAGGTGGAAAATTATATGCCATTGTTGCCCTTTTCGAGTCAGCAAGTCGAAATTAGTCAGGCAAAACTCGCGGTTCTTATTGATGCAGACAATACGCAGCCTGCTATTATTGAGGGTCTTTTAGATGAGGTAGCCAAATACGGAGTGGCTAGTGTGAAGCGGATCTACGGTGACTGGACCAGTACGAATCTCCGTTCCTGGAAGGATCGGCTCCTGGAATACGCCATCCAGCCCATTCAGCAATTTTCTTATACCAGCGGCAAGAACGCCACTGATTCCGCCATGATCATTGATGCCATGGACCTGCTCTACAGTGAAAAGCTTGACGGTTTTTGTATTGTTTCCAGTGATTCGGACTTTACCCGCCTGGCCGCGCGGTTGCGGGAAAGCGGTCGTATGGTGTACGGATTCGGAGAAAAGAAGACCCCCCGGGCCTTTGTTTCGGTCTGTGATAAATTCATCTACACCGAGATCCTCCGGGGGGTACAAGAGGAAACTGATGATGATGATGCGAAACACCCCTCGCCTGCCCGTAAGGATTTTAAGGTGGATCGCCGGCTTCTCAAACTGCTCAGAGACGCAGTGGATGATCTGGCAGATGAATCCGGCTGGGCTTATCTTGGAGGGGTGGGCCAGAAGATCACCCTGCGGTCCAGTGAATTTGACCCTCGGAACTACGGGTTCAAAAAGCTGGGGGATCTTTTCCGGGCTATAAACCAGTTTGAGACCGAAGAGCGGCCCCAGGAGAACAGTACCGGCCGGCAGATCTATATCCGCTGGAAAAAACGGAAATAGGGGCCCCCCCTAAGCGCTCAGGATGAGCTGCAGGTTGAGGTAGTACCGAGAGCAGGAGCCTGCTTCTCGGCTACTTGAGGTTCTGTTATTCATAGCATAAACAAAGCTCAAATTGATGTGGATAAAACACAAGGGCCTGTTCACCCTACGAGGAACCAAAGAATAAGCGGAGTTGACCTTCTGCTCTAGCGCTTTTACCAGCATCCGTGATGAACATATCTTGGTCATATAGCCATAGACGAATACTTTGATCATCATCACAGGATGATACCGGTAACCCCTACCACCTGCCTGGCACTGTCAACAAGTTAAGACATAGACAAAGTGTGGGAAGGATGGTAAACTGAAAAAAGAGAAGGATACTCTGGTGAACAGTATTACAGAATTCCTGGGACTATGCGCAGAAGAAGCATACGAAAGCTGGTCCAAGAAACAGGAACAGGAGCTTAACCGGAAGCGAAAAATGCCTTTCAGGAAATTGATGTGGTATATGTTGCGTATGGTGAAGGAAAGTTCACAAATGCGCGAGAACGGTTTTTCCCTAAGCTGAAGGAAGCGATATACATAGTCAGCAGGCCTTCAATGAAGCGCAGCAGAACATAGGTTGGCAGATATTGGAAGCGTTATCTCAGGTAAGTGTGAAGGGAAGGTATCAGGAAGCATGGAAATGGTGGCGTGGTTTTCGAGTCCTGACGATAGACGCAAACCCCATCGGTATATTCGGTGAGATCATTACTCGGCTGGATATAAGCTGC